>JAGWBM010000087.1:7490-8511 GCA_021295895.1 Pseudomonadales bacterium | reverse complement strand
CTTCCGCCGTCGACGCCGCCAAGGCGGGGGCGGCGATCGTGCACTGCCATGTGCGCGACCCGGCCACCGGCAAGGGCTGCCGCGACGTCGCGCTTTACCGGGAAGTGGTGGCGAGGATTCGCGAAGCCGATACCGATGTCGTCATTAACCTCACCGCAGGGATGGGCGGCGACCTCGTGATCGGCCCCGACGAGACCCCCACCGAGTTTGGCGAGGACACGGACCTCGTGGGCGCCGTGGAGCGCCTCCCCCACGTCGAGGAACTGCTGCCCGAGATCTGCTCCCTGGACTGCGGCTCGTACAACTTCGGCGAAGGCAGCCTCGTCTACGTCTCCACGCCCGACATGCTCCGCCGCGGCGCGCTTCGGATTCGCGAACTCGGGGTCAAGCCGGAATTGGAGATCTTCGACACCGGGCACTTGAGTTTCACCCTGCAGATGCTGGGCGAGGAGCTGCTCGACGACCCGCCCCTCTTCCAGCTCTGCTTCGGCATCCCCTGGGCGGCGCCGGCGGACGTGGGCGTGTTCAAGGCTTGCGTCGACATGCTGCCGCCAAATGCCAACTGGACGGCCTTCGCGATCAGCCGCAACCAGATGCCCTTCGCCGCGCAGTCGATGCTGCTCGGCGGCCATGTCCGGGTGGGTCTAGAGGACAACCTGTACCTGTCGCGCGGTGTCTTCGCCAGCAACGCGCAGTTGGTCGAGCGGGCCCGGAACATCGTGGAGATGCTCGGTGCCCGGGTTGTGGGGCCGGACGAAGCCCGGGCCAAGTTCGGCCTTCGTCAGCGCTGACCGGCGACGACGTCTTGACGGAGCGGCTCAAGGCCCTAACGGTCGTCGGCACCGGCGTCATCGGCGCCGGCTGGACGGCCCGAGCCCTCGCGCAGGGCATCGACGTGGTTGCCTGGGACATCGCCCCGGATTGGGAGAGCCGGCTACGCGCGGCCGTGGACAACGCCTGGCCTGCCCTCGAAAGGCTGGGACTGCATCCTGAAACCGGCCATGCCGACCTGCGCTGTGCC
>JAGWBM010000087.1:0-7433 GCA_021295895.1 Pseudomonadales bacterium | reverse complement strand
CTGCTTGCGCGGATCGACCGGGCCAGCGACCCCGATACCCTCATCGCCTCAAGCACATCCGGACTGCTGCCGAGCGATCTGCAGGCCGATTGCCAACACCCGGCGCGCATCGTGGTCGGTCATCCGTTCAATCCCGTCTACCTGCTACCCCTCGTGGAGGTGCTCGGCGGCAAAGACACGACTCCTGAGAACGTCGACCGCGCCATCGCCATCTACAGCGGTCTCGGCATGCACCCCTTGAAGGTGCGCAACGAAATCGACGGTTTTCTGTCCGACCGTCTCCAGGAAGCCTTGTGGCGGGAAGCGTTGCACCTCGTCAACGACAACATCGCCACCACCGAGGAACTCGATGCGGCAATCACATACGGGCCGGGTTTGCGGTGGGCCGTCATGGGCACCTTCCTCGCCTTCCACATGGCCGGCGGCGACGGCGGCATGCGCCAATTCATGCGCCAGTTCGGTCCAACATTGAAATCGCCCTGGACGCGACTCGAAGCGCCCGAACTTACCGACGAACTGATCGACAAGGTCGCTTCCGGCACGGAGCACCAGGCCGCGGGACGTACGGTGAAGGAACTCGAGCGGTTGCGCGACGACTGCCTCGTTTCCATCATCGAGGTTCTCCGCGATCACGGCGTCGGCGCCGGCAAGACGCTCGCCGACCATCGGGCGCGGGCGAGCTGAGGAGGCGCGGCATGGATTTCGGGCTCACGGGCGAACAGGAGATGGTGGTCGACACCGTGCGCGACTTCGTCGAACGCGAACTCTATCCCCACGAGGAAGAGGTGGAGCGAACCGGGCGCGTGCCGCCGGAGCTAGGCGAGGCGATCAAACGCAAGGTCATCGAACTTGGCTTCTACGCGCCGAATCTGCCGGTGGAAGTCGGCGGCGGCGGACTCGACCACCTGACCTTCACATTGCTGGAACGGGAACTCGGCCGTCAGCTTGCCGACGGCCCACCCCTGGTCTTCGCCGCCATCAAGGAAGTGGTCCGCGAAGCCGAAACCATGCGCGCCCAGGAAGCACTGCGCCGGGTGGGCAAGCGAGAGTTTCCGACCGTGGATCGGCTCTACGACAGCGAAGATCAGCTCGAAGGTGCGCGGGCGTTCGCCGAGAAGCGCAAACCCAAATGGAAAGGGCGCTGAGACGGACAGATCTTGCCCAACGCCGTGATCGGCGCTGGGCCGAATCCCGACGCAGCGTCTCAGCACGGGCGACCACGCGCCCTAATGGGCGCGCGCGAGCCACTCCTACAACGTTGTCCGGTAGTCGAAGGCTTCGAAGTCGCGGTGGTAGAACGCAGTGACCGTGGCCAACAGTTCGTCGTCGTAGTAGCTCGCGTGGGCGTCGTGTTCGCTGGCGTTGCTCCGCTCCAGATCGACCTCGGCAATTCCGATCTGCCGACAGACGACGGCGAAGGACTCCTGAAGCGTCTCGTAGCGACCCACGAAGTCCATGCCCAACTCCCCGGAGCCGTCGAGGAGCATCTCGATCTGGGGCCGCACGAGCACACGTTGCCGGAACCGCGGGATCGTCAATGCGCGTTTCATGGAGGCCGTCTCGCGACCGCGATAGCCGGGATTGCGCTTGTTGAGCATGGCGCAAACCGACACGAAACGATCAAAGGGATCTCGAACGAAGGCGAACTTGAAATAGTCCCGCCAGACCCCGGGCACCAGATTCGCCTGTACCTGCCTCAAGCTCAGATGGCCGTGGTTGAACCGGGCGAGCGCCGGTACCGGTAACCGCACCTGCGCCGTGAGCGATTGTTGCTGCCAGTCCTCGTCACCCAAGACGGGGCCGAGGGCGGTGCGAATCGCATGCGTACCCGTTCTCGGCACCGCGAAGAAGATGAACCGGTGCCGGTGCGAGACGATCACGGACCGGTGAGTCCCATGGTCTGGCGAACCTGTCGATCCAGTTCCCGCTGCCGTTCCACGGCCGTGGGTTCGAGGTCACTCGTTGCCGGCATGTCCTCCCCGAAATTCCCGAAGCTGTCGATCCCGCTGACGAGAATCGCGGTGTCCCGGTCATGCTGGGTCTGGCGCGTGTGCGTCGCCACGTACTGGGCGTTGAAGCCGATGCGGCGGTCGTCACTGCGGTTGGGCAAGGAGCCGTGCAAGGTCCAGCCGTGGTGAAAGGATGCCTCGCCTGGAGAGAGCGCCAGGAAAACGGCCTCGCTCCCGTCGACGTCCTCGATGGTCTGGCCCTGGTAGAGCACGTTCGAGTCGTCCGACATCAACCGGTGTCTGCGGTATCCCGATGTGTGGCTGCCCGGCACCATCCGCATGCCGCCGCTCGCCTCGTTGGCCGCCGACAGGGCGATCCACACCGACACCTGATCCTCCCCGTCCAAGCCCCAGTAGGCGAGATCCTGGTGCCAGCTGACATGATCCCGCGAGTGGGGCTCCTTGACGATGTAGGTGCCGTTCCAGAGCAACACGTTGGGACCGATCAACGCCGTCACGACCTTCAAGACTCGAGGATGGGTGGCCAGTTCCAGGGGCGAACGCAGGATGGTGTAGACCTTGCCCTGGTAGTGAAGATCGCCGAACGATTGCTCTGCCTGCTCCATCCGGCGACGATGCACCCGCGCGTCCGCTTCGTCGAGGATGCGGATCGGCGACAGGAAACCGTCCCGCGAGAACCGTTCCCGCCAGTCGTCGGCGGCGCGTTCCGACTGCTTCATGACCGTTCCATCGCCTCGACCGCAACGCGGCGATGATCGCGCCCCGACATTCGGCACGCAAGCCGAGTCGGCGACGATAGAATCACCCGTTCGACTTCCAGCGCTCAACGCAAGATTGACCCTATGGCCGGTTCCCTGGATGGCATACGCGTTCTCGATCTGACCACGATCTATTCCGGGCCGATCGCCGCCTCGATCCTCGGCGACCAGGGCGCGGACGTGGTGAAGGTCGAGTCCCCCGACGGCGACTTCATGCGCCACGGGGGCGTGGCCGAGCACAACGGGGTCGGCGGCGCCTTCGCCATGATGAACCGCAACAAGCGTTCCGTGGTCATCGATCTTTCGCTGGACGAAGGCCGCGGCGTGTTCGAGAAACTCGTCGAGGGCGCCGACGTGGTGATGGAGAACTACCGGCCCGGCGTCATGGAACGTCTGAAGATCGGCTACGAGTCCCTGAAGCGCATCAATCCCAGGCTCGTCTTCGCGTCCATCAACGGCGTCGGCCATACCGGACCCTACGCCAAGCGGCGGGTCTACGACGCCATCGTTCAATCGATCTCAGGCATCGGTTCCCTGCAGGCGGACCCCGCGACCGAGCGCCCCCGACTCATCAACTCGCTGATCTGCGACAAGATCACCTCGATGACCGCCGCCCAGGCCATCACCGCCGCACTCCTCGCCCGGGAGCGCACCGGCGTCGGCCAGCGCGTGGACATCGCCATGCTGGACGCCGCGCTGTTCTTCCTGTGGCCGGACAACATGCTGAACTACACCTTCGCCGGCGACGAGAAACCCCATCAGGGCGGCAGGTCACACGAACGCATGGTGCACGAGACCCGAGACGGGTACATCTGCACAATGCCCGTGCAGCGACGGGAATGGGAGGGCTTGTTCAACGCCCTCGATCTTCCCAACCTGTTCGAGGACGAGCGTTTCCGGTCCCAGGCCGCCCTGGACTCCAGCCTCTTCCGTCGCACCGTGGACGAGGGCTACGCCGGCTTCGACACCGCCGATCTCGCCGAACGCCTAGAACGGCACGAGGTGCCGTTCGCGATCATCAACCCCCGCGACGACGTGATCAACGATCCGCAGATCAAGGCCATGGGCGCACTACTCGAGTTCGAGCATCCCATCGCCGGACCCATGCGTCAGGCACGACCACCCGCCCGGTTCGGCGAGACCCCCTCCGAGATCTTCCGGTGTTCCCCGGAACTAGGCGAGCACAGCCGCGAGGTATTGCGCGAAGCGGGCTACTCGGACGAGACGATTACCGACCTTCGGGCGCGCAAGGTCGTGCGCTGAACGTCACGCGGCAGTCGTCTTCGAGAACCCCTGCAAGATCACCACGCCGGCGATGATCAACACCATGCCGATGATTGCCGGCAGGTCGGGAATCTCCTTGTAGTAGAGGGCGCCGATCGTGGCGATCAGGAAGATCCCCATTCCCGCCCAGATCGCGTAGGTGATACCCACCGGCAGGCTACGCAGCACCAGCGTCAGCAAGTAGAAGGAGACCGCGTAGCCGACGACCACGATGACGCTCGGAACAGGTTTGGTGAATTCCGCCGACGCCTTCAACGCCGTGGTCGCGATGACCTCCGAGACGATCGCCGCGGAGAGAAACAGGTAGGGCATCGTTGTCCTCCAATTGCCGTCACGTCGCACGGGACATCGTAGGCCCGAGCGACCGCGCTCATGCGCGGCGCGGCGAAAGATACTCGACCATCGCAAGGAGTGTCGCCAGGAAGAACGGTGTCGTTACCGTCGCGGCGGCGGCGTTGAGCAGAACCACCGTCGCGCGTACAACCGGCCCACCCTGGGTCCCGGCGACAAACAACATGCCGGCGATGCCCACCAACGACGCCACGGCGAAGACGACGAAGCCCGCGACGGAAACGACCACGAGCGTCTGCCAGAAGTTGCCCCGCACCAGGCGCCAACTCCTGCGCAGCGCCGAAAGCGCGTTGAGATTCTCCGTGGCAATTAGCGGTAGCGCGAGGCACCAGTAGACGAAGAGCACGGTGAGCGGAATTGCGGCCACCAGCGCCGCGGCCATGCCGATGAGCCCCGCGACCACGCCGACCTGATCGGCGGGCAGGTCGAAGACGAGCGTACGCATCACCTCGCCGCCGACGAACAGGGCGACACCGAAGGTCACAACGAAGGCCAGAACATAGGCAATGAGGCAGCCGACTAGCGGGGTGATCCTGCGCCACGCCAGGCCAAGCGCGGTCAGCCACCCCATCGTCGCGCCGTTCGCCGCCGAGCCGATCTGCAGCATCACGCCGAAACTCAGGAAGATGCCGACCGGCCAGGTGAGAACCATCGGAACCAACGAATCGCCCAACGCGCCCAACAACTCGTCCGGCGCTGCGACGGTGTTCGTCAAGACGCCGCTGGACAACAGCACCTCCGTCCAAGTCGGGTAGAGGTGGGGAAGGCTTCGTACCAGCGCCGAGGCGAACGCGAGCACGAGGACCGAGGCAAATGCCAACTTCAAGAGTCCGACCCCGCGGTCGATCACGCCGCCAACCTGCCTGCCAGGGTCCTGCCCGATCACTGCAAGTGCTCCCCTATGCCCTGCTCGGGTAGACGCTGATTCCCGGAGCTTCCATGGCGCTCGACATGCGGTGCGGACTCGGGCCCGCTCAGGTCGGCAACGCCCGGGAGTGCTTGATCTCGCCGAGGCTGAAGCTCGACTCGACGTGCCGGACGCCGGGGTACTTGAGAATTTCCCGCATGATCAGTTCCGAGAAGTGATCGATGTCCCGGGCCAGCACCTTCATGATGTAGTCGTGGCCGCCGCTCATGGCGTGGCACTCGACGATATGCGGTTCGGCGGCCACGTGGGCATGGAATTCATCCGTACGGGCATCGGGCTGCTTGTCCATGTCGACCAGGACGAACGCCGTGACCGTGAAGCCGAGGGTTCGCTGGTCGATCTCCGCCGCGTACCGCCTGATGACGCCCGCGCGTTCCAGCTTCTTTACCCGGCGAAAACACGGCGATTCCGAAAGCCCGATCCGTTCCGCCAGTTCGACGTTCGACATACGCCCGTTGTCCTGCAGCGCCGCCAGGATCCGGCGTTCGATTCGATCCAATGTCATCGAAGGAAACACCCCTTTGGACCGTTTCTTTGGGGAACATTATGCCCTGAGTAGCTCACAAATAGACAAAAAAGGTCAGATCTTCCCCTTGCTACGGCATAGACTCGATACAACTCGCAGTTCGAGAAGGTCAGATGGCGCTCAACGACAACCCCATGGGACTCGACGGCTTCGAGTTCGTCGAGTTCGCCGCCCCCAAACGCGGCATCCTGGAGTCCGTCTTCCGTACCCTCGGGCTCGAGCATGTCGCCGACCACCGCTCCAAGGCCGTTCAACTGTGGCGTCAGAACGACGTCAACTTCGTCATCAACTACGAGCCCAAGAGCTACGCCTGGTACCTTGCCGAGGAGCATGGGCCGTGCGCGACCGGTCTCGCGTTCCGCGTGGCGGACGCCCACGACGCCTACGGTCGCGCCCTGGCCCTCGGTGCCGAGCCACTCGACATCCCGACCGGTCCCATGGAACTGCGCCTGCCCGCGATCCGCGGCATAGGCGGTGCGCCGCTCTATCTCATCGACCGCTATCGGGACGGCAGCAGCATCTACGACATCGACTTCGAATTCGTCGACGGGATCGACCGGCGACCGCAGGGCCACGGACTCAGGGTCATCGACCATCTGACGCACAACGTCTACCGCGGTCGGCTCTCCCACTGGGCGAACTACTACGAACGGTTGTTCAACTTCCGGGAGATCCGCTACTTCGACATCAAGGGCAAGGAGAGCGGGCTCGTCTCACGCGCCTTGACCGCCCCGGACGACAAGATCCGCATCCCCCTGAACGAGGAGCCGCCGGGGGGCAGCGGGCAGATCGAGTCGTACCTGATGAACTACAACGGCGAGGGCATCCAGCACATCGCGTTCTCCTGCGACGACCTGCCCGCCACCTGCGACCGCCTGCTCGCCGCCGGCATGCGCTTCATCGATCCGCCGCCCGCCACGTACTACGACATGCTCGAAGAACGTCTGCCGGGACACGGTGAACCCGTCGACGAACTCGCCAAGCGGGGCATCCTGATGGACGGCGACACGTCGGGCGACGAGCCGAGCCTCCTGCTGCAGATCTTCTCGGCGGAACTGATCGGCCCGATCTTCTTCGAGTTCATCCAGCGCAAGCAGAACGAAGGCTTCGGTGAGGGCAACTTCCAGGCGCTCTTCGAGTCCATGGAGCGCGACCAGATGCTGAAGGCCGCGACCGGGAACGCCGCGTGAAAGTACGCCGTATCCACCACGTCGCCTATCGCTGCAACGACGCGATGGAGACCGTCGACTTCTACCGCGACACGCTGGGGATGGAGTTTCAGCTAGCCTTCGCCGAGAACGAAGTGCCGTCCACCGGGGCGCCGGATCCCTACATGCACGTCTTCCTCGACGCGGGCATGGGCAACGTGCTGGCGTTCTTCGAACTGCCCAACTCCCCGCCCATGGGCAAGGATCCGAACACTCCCGCGTGGGTGCAGCACATCGCCTTCGAGGTCGATACCCGCGACGAACTCCTGGCCGCCAGGGAACGCCTCGAGACCGCGGGACTGGACGTACTCGGCCCGGTCGACCACGGCATCTTCGACTCCATCTACTTCTTCGACCCCAACGGCCATCGCCTGGAACTCGCCTGCAACAAGGGCGGCCAGGAAGCGC
>JAGWBM010000086.1 GCA_021295895.1 Pseudomonadales bacterium | reverse complement strand
GAGATCTCCCGGGTGTTGTTGCTGGTCAGGAAGACGATCGGGGGATCCCGGTGCGCCTTGACCGTGCCGATCTCGGGAATCGACACCTGGAAGTCGGAGAGGATCTCGAGCAGCAGCGATTCGAACTCGTGGTCCGACTTGTCCACCTCGTCGAGCAGGAGCACGCAACCGTCCTCTTCACGCAGCGCCTTCAGCAGCGGGCGCGGCTCCAGGAACTCCTCGGAGAAGAAGATGTCGCCGAACTCGTGCAAACGGGACACCGACTCCGCGAACCCCTGCGCGCCTTGCAGAACTTCATCGAGGGTCTCCTTCAACACCTGTGTATAGAGCAGTTGCTTGCCGTACTTCCACTCGTAGATGGCCTTGGCCTCGTCGAGACCCTCGTAGCACTGCAGGCGGATGAGCGGTAGCGCGAACATCTCTGCGGTGGTCTTGGCGAGTTCGGTCTTGCCGACGCCCGGCGGACCTTCGATCAGCACCGGCTTACGCAGGTGAAACGCCAAGTAGACGGCGGTCGCGATCTGGTTGCTGCAGATGTATCGGTGCGCTTCGAAGCCTTCCTTCAAGGAATCTACCGACTCCGCCAACTGCTCGATATCTGCCACGAACCCTCCCGCCTCGGCGCCGCGCCTCGGACGAGCGCAAAGCACGCCATTATAGCGTCCACACGGCGGGCATCGGCCCTCCCGGTGGCGGGCAAACAATCGGTCCGCCTCGCGATCTCGGAACAAATGACGGGCGATGGTCTACGCGGCGCTCGCCCACTTCACGCCTCGCGCAGGATCGACTGGGCCGTAGCGGGTGCCGTCGCTGCAAACAACCACCGAGACGAAACGATGCCGCTGGCCTCATATCCGTTGGGGACACGTGAGGGTCGGATTGACTCGCGTTTGCCGCACAACGCCGGTACGGCGACAATGGTCCGGATGGACACTTCGGATGGTCGACCCCTCGACGGGGTCTTGGTAGTCAGCCTGGAACAGGCCGTCGCCGCGCCGCTGGCGACCTGCCGGCTAGCCGATGCCGGCGCCAGGGTCATCAAGCTCGAACGCACCAACGGCGATTTCGCACGCGCCTACGACACCGCGGCGAACGGCCAGTCGGCCTACTTCGCTTGGCTGAACCGGGGCAAGGAGTCGCTCACCGTCGACATCAAGGACGCGGCGGACCGCGATCTCGTGCTGCGCATCTTGGCCAAGGCCGACGTGTTCATCCAGAACCTGGCGGTCGGCGCGGCGACCCGAGCCGGCCTCGGGTCCGACGACCTTCGCCAGCGTTTCCCGCAACTCATCACCTGCGATATCTCCGGGTATGGCGAGACCGGCCCCTACGCCGACATGAAGGCCTACGACCTGCTCGTGCAGGCCGAAGCGGGGTTGGTTTCGGTTAACGGCACGCCGGGGCCCTACGGCCGGGTTGGCATCTCCGTGGCCGACACCTCCACGGGGCTCTCCGCCGCGCTCGGCATCAACGAGGCGTTGGTGAGACGCCAGCGCACGGGTACCGGTTCGGCCATCAAGGTGTCGTTGTTCGATGTCGTCGCGGAACTCATGGCGGTGCCGCTCCTGCAACACGACTACCTGGGCGCGGGACCGGCGCGCATCGGGCTCGCGCATCCATCCATCACGCCGTACGGCGGATTCGTGACCGGCGACGACGTGACCCTCGTGATCTCGGTGCAGAACGACCGCGAGTGGGCGTCCCTCGCGACCGAGGTCATGGGTCGACCCGAACTGGTCGACGATCCCTGCTACGCCACCAACCCGGCACGCCTGGAACGCCGTGAAGTGGTGGACGGGATGGTGCAGGAGTTCTTCGCCCGCCACACCCGCGCCGAGATGGAGGACAAACTGCGTTCCGCACGAATTGCCTACGGCGCCGTGAACGATCTGAAGGCATTGTCGGCGCACCCGCACCTGCGTCGAATGACCGTCGAGTCCGAAACCGGCGACATCGAGGTTCCCGCGAATCCGAACGCCGCGGCATGGCCACCGAAGTCGCCGAGGCTGCCGCGCATCGGCGAACACAGCGAACGCATCCGGCAGGAATTCAGTAGCTAAACCCAACACCAGGAGCCCCGATGCCATCACGCCGCAAGCTCATCGAACTCGACGACGACGAGATCCGCGACTACCTGGATAGCGAGAAGACGCTGATCATCGTCAGCAACGGCCACAACGGCTATCCGCACCCCATGCCGATGTGGTTCGCGCACGACGAGGACGGGACCATCCGCTGCACGACCTTCGGCAAGAGCCAGAAGGTTCTCAACTGGCGCCGGGACCCGAAGGCGACCCTGCTCGTCGAGACCGGCGTCGAATACGCCGAACTGAAGGGCGTGATGATCTACGCCGACTGCGAGATCATCGACGATCCCGACGCGGTCAGGGACACCTTGGTAGCGATCAATTCACGGGGGCGCGATCTCGACGACGACGCGAGGGCCAAGCTCCGCGATGCAGTCTCCGGCACGGCGTCGAAGCGGGTCGTGCTACAGTTCACCCCGACGCGCTACGTCACCTGGGACCACGCCAAGCTGGGCGGTCGCTACTGATACGCAACCTTCAAGGAGTCCAATCGAATGGACATCTCCATCACCTACTGCACTTCCTGAGGCTACAAACCCAAAGCGGTCAGTTTGGCTGCAAAGATCAAGGACACTTTCGGCGAAGAGGCCTTCATCATCGAGGGGGCGGGCGGCATCTTCGACGTCAACGTCGATGGCAAACTCGTCTATTCCAAGCACGAAACCGGCGAGTTTCCGAACGAGGATGCCCTAGTCGAGGAAATGCAGGCGCTTTGAGCGAAGGCGCCGGGGCGGTCGCAACGGCACGCCCCGGCGACGCTTCTCGGAAGTTCGCGCGCACCCTCAACCCGAAAGGTCCTGGGCTGCGCACTTGCCGCTCACGCGGCGAATCCGACACACTTCCACGCTTGCTTTGAACTCAAGGGGATGGGTCGATGGACAGCTTGGAACGGCAAATGATTCGGGCGGAACTTGTGCAGCGTCGCGAGGAAGGGTGCGACGTCTCGGCACTGCAGCCGCGGGTCGAACAGGCGTTTGCCGATGAGGAGACGGACGCAGCGGTCTTCACCGCCCTTTACGACGAATTCGACGCCCTCGAACCGGATCCGTCTTTCCCCTACGAAGAACCCTCGGATCTCGAAGCCATTCGCGCGCTGCGCCCGGACGGTCCCCGCCGCATGAATTTCGACCTGACCGATGAAACGCTGCGGGATCGCATCTACGGCGGTTGGCTCGGTCGTGCGGCGGGCTGCTCACTCGGCAAGCCGGTGGAAGGATGGCCGCGCAAACGTATCGACGCGTACCTCGAGTCGGCGGGCGCACTTCCGCTCGACGACTACATCCCGTACACCGAGGGATCCATGTCGCCGTACCTGAAGACCAGTACCCGGGACAATATCGAGTTCATGGCTCGCGACGACGACATGGACTACCCGATTCTCGGTTTGCTTGCCTTGGAGAGACACGGTAGCGAATTGACGTCGCGGAACATGGCGAATACGTGGCTGAGTCGCATGCCATTCCACACGCTTTACACGGCGGAGAATGTGGCCTATCGGAATTTCGTCAACCGAAGGTGGCCACCTGAGTCCGCATCGTGGAGAAATCCTTTTCGCGAGTGGATCGGTGCACAAATCCGAGCGGATATTTTCGGCTACGTTACACCGGGATGGCCAGAAAAAGCGGCGGAATTGGCATACCGGGACGCGAGTATTTCCCATGTCAAGAACGGAATTTACGGAGAAATGTTCGTGGCCGCCATGTTGGCCGCATCATTCGTCACAAAAGATATCAAGGAAATCGTTCGAATTGGATTGTCTGAAATCCCCGCCAAATGCCGTCTTTCGGAAGCAGTACACGATACCGTTGCGTGGTGCGAAGAGTTGGCGGATTGGGAAAAAGTCTGGGATCTAATTTTCGAAAAATACGGACATTATTCCGGCGTCCACACGATTAACAATGCAGCCCTCGTCGTCATGGGTTTGTTTTTCGGTTCGAATGACTACGAAAACGGTATCGTCGTGACGGTGCGAGGCGGTTGGGACACCGATTGCAACGGCGCAACGGTTGGTTCGATCCTGGGCGCGAAATTCGGGGCCGGCTCCCTGCCCGACAAATGGATAGGCGTGCTCGGCGATCGATTGATGTCGGTGGTACGAGACTGCAACGACAACCGGATCTCGGAATTGGCGGATCGCACGCATTCGGTGGCCATGGGGATGATGTTGCCGCCCGAGGAGGAGGAAGATGCGGCTGCGGTCGTCGACGGAGCCACGACCGAGCTAAGGGGCAAATGGGCGCTTGATGCGACCTATGGCAAGCAAGTCCTGACGGTCAACGACGATTGGTCCGGTCAGTTGGAACTCACGGCGTTCGGAGAGGTTTCGAAGGTCCGGAATATCCGCGTGGCGGGTAACAAGGTCTCGTTCGTCTACGGCGTGAACAAGGGTGAGATGGTGATGGACATCGAGTTCAAGGGCACGATCAAAGGCGACCGGCTAACGGGGCTATGCAGCAGCAATGGCCACGAGTTCGAGACGAACGGCGTGAGAATCTGAGGTGTCGAACACCAACAAGGGACGTGGCCGCCGGGACGGCTTGGTGGCGATGTCTGGGCTTGCGGCGCTTCTGGTATTGGTCGTAGCGCCCCAAAGCGGGGTCGGCGCTTCGCATTCGCTGTGCGCCGACTCCGCCTCCGGCCCAGCCACGCCGGCCTTGCAAGGGGCTGATGCAGTGATCGAGGTGACCCGGGAATCGGATGGAAACTACCAGCTCACTCTCGAAGTTCAGGAGGCGATAGGCGTCGGAAAGGGTCAGCAGCTGCTTCTCCCTACGGCCACTAAATTGTGCGACGGCCTTCCGCCGCGGTTCGGCACGTACGAGTTTTCGACGACGACGGGCGTGGGCGGACCCACGTCTACAGACTCTTTTGTCCTGGTTCAGGACATCGAATGCGGCGGCGCGGGACGTTCACAAGAAAAGCCGCCGAGCCGGCAACTTGGCGCCGAGGAGCGGTCGGAGATCGAAAGGGCAGCACGCACACGCGCAGTAGCCTATTTCCAAGCACTGTCGGAGTCGGACGACCGTGGTGCATTCGCGATGTTCTCGGACTCGTCGCCTTCAGCATCTGTCGACGAGGACTGGCGCAGCCAGCAAGCCGGGTTTCGGGCGAAGGCCGGCCCCCTCAGCGAGATCGATGTGTGGAAAGTGACCTTATACGTCGATTCGCCCAGTGCGCCCGAACGGGGAATCTATGTTGCCACCGACCTTGAAGTCTCGTACGAAAACCTGATCGTTTGTGGTTACCTGGTGTGGCTTGAGGATCCCGACGGGACGCTTCGCATCACACGCCAGGACGTTGGTGTGATAGCCGCCGATGTCGTCTCGAGGATGTCCGCTTCGCAGTTGGCGAAGGTCAGAAGCGATTTTCGCTGCCGTCCCGACACCGAGCCGGAGTGACCTCGAACGGGCCGAACCCGCCTTGCCCGGCAAGACCGGAACGGCACATTGGCGTGCCTGGGAACGCGTCAGAACAACGACAACCCCGGCACCCTCACTCGTCCCCGATAGAGGCATGTCGACGACGTCATAAAGAACGTCTTGAAATCGTCGTCGCCCCAGGTGAAGTTGGCGCAGAAGGCGGGTGTCTTGATCACACCCAGACAGGCGCCGTCATCCGGATGGTAGACGTGTACGCCGCCGGGGCCTGCGCAGAACACATTGCCGTGGCTGTCGATCTTCAAGCCGTCCGGTGCGCCGGCGCCCTCCCCGGTTGATTCCGCGAACACGTCGCCGCCCGACAGCGAACCGTCCTCGGCAACGTCGAACCGGCGAATATGCATACGCGGCGTATCCGCCACGTAGAGGCCGTTGTGGTCAAGGGTGAAGGCGAGCCCGTTGGGCTGGGTGAAGTCGCTCGACAGTAGCGTCAAGTCTTTCGACTCGGGATCGAGGCGGTAGACGCCGGTGAAGTCGAGTTCCGTCTCCCGGGCCACCGCCACGGGCCCTCCACCGCGCCCGAAGGTCGGATCGGTGAAGTACACCATGCCGTCCCGGCGCACGACGATGTCGTTCGGGCTGTTCAGCTCCTTGCCGTCGTAGTGACTTGCCAGCACGACGACGCTGCCGTCGTGCTCGGTTCTCGAGACGCGGCTCGTCGCATGCTCGCAGGACAGGATGCGGCCGTCGTGGTCGTAGGTGTTGCCGTTGGTCATGTTGCTCGGCTCCCGGAACACCGACAGCCCATCCGCCTCCGACCATCGGTGCATTCGGTTGCCGGGGATGTCGCTGAACGTGAGGTGCTTCTCCCGCGGGTGCCAGATCGGCCCTTCCGTGAAGCCCAGTCCGTCGGCGAGGGTTTCAAGCGCAAAGTCGCGCGGGACTATGTCGAGGAACCGTTCGTCCCGTATCTCGATGTTCAAGCCTTGCTCTCCGCGATAGTTCGCAGCAACCATTGTACGGAAGTGGGTAACGCCGGGTTTCGCACCCGACGCCGTTTTGCAGCAGGGAGGTTTCGCCTAGCTGAGCCAGATCTCGGGGCGACCGCAACGCGGTCGCGTCTGGTATGGTACCCGACCCGCTCGCGCCCGTAGCTCAGTTGGATAGAGCGTTGGCCTCCGGAGCCAAAGGCCGTGCGTTCGAGTCGCACCGGGCGCGCCAATGATTCACCGTTCCTTACGGAACTGGCTCGTCGGTGCCGAGTGAGCATGGTGGGTATGGAGCAGCGCGAAGCAATCGGACCCGGTGTCGTTGGGCGAAAAGCGTGTCCTGTTCAGAACCCTCAACGCCGAAGGCAAACCCGCCATCAGCAACGGTGTGGTGTGCGGACGAATTCGACGGTCGCCTTCGGTTCCTACCGATGCGTTAAGCTCCGGTTGACCAACTTTCCGGGGGAGGACTCATGGGTATCACCGTCGAGCACGGCTACTTCACCGAGGGCCGCGACGCCCGTTCCGAAATCGAGGCGGCGGGACTGCATCTGCACGAAGTCGATGCGCCACCGAGCGGTGGCACGCCGATCCACTGGCACGACGTGGGCATCCACTTCTATGTCGAAGGCGGCGTATTCCGCTTTCAGGATCCGGCAACCGGAGAGGTCCACGAATGTCGTCCCGGCACCAAGTTCGTGATCCCCGAGCGAACGTTGCACATCGAAGAGGAACACAACGGCTACAAGGGCGTGGTCGGCATGACCAAGGATCCCGTTCCGCAACCGTTTGTGAGGCCGCCGGAAGAGCTGTAGGCGTAGCCGCAGGCGCGGTGCACGGTTTTGGCGCTGCCGACGGTCGGCCCGGGGCGGCGCGACAGTCGTTGCGATAGTCAGGAAGCAGATGTCAGTGAACGTTCTCTACCTTAACGGTCGAATCTTCGACGGTGATCGGGTGATCGACGGCCACGGGGTACTGGTCGATGGCGACACCATCCGCCGCGTTGCGCC
>JAGWBM010000006.1:60999-65004 GCA_021295895.1 Pseudomonadales bacterium | reverse complement strand
GCCCTGTGCAGCAGTTGCGGGCGCAATGGTCCGTCGCCGACGAAAACCAGGTAAGCCCGGGGGTTCTCGCGGCGGTACCTCTCGAAGGCGCCGAGGGCGCGAAGGGGATCCTTCTTCGGATGAAGCCGACCGACGACGCCAACGGCGAACGCCGACTCGGGAATACCCAGGGTTGTCCGCGCGTTCGCGCGACTGTGCAACGATTCGCGCAGCGCATGGTGATCGATGGCGTTGGGCAGCAGCAACGGCGACTCGATTCCATGCGCACGGAGATCCTCCGTCACCGGTTCCGACACGGCGGCGAACCGGGCGTGCCCGCGACCCGCGAGCCGACGTCGGAGCCGGCGTGTCGCGCGCGCGAACATGCCGTACTCGTGTGCCACGACGACGTGCGAAGGAATCCCCATCCGCCCCGGTAGGCACCGTGTCGGTGCGAGACGAGGAGTTCCGGCGCGTGCCGACCAACGACACGGGCCAGCTCCCGGGGCGGCGTATGGATGAAGTCGAAGTGCGCCGACGACCGCTGTTGTCGTCGGCGCTCGAAGAACACCGTGCGAACCCGAAACCCCAACGACTCCAGCGCCTTGGCATGACCCGCGCACACATCGAGGAACGGTTCCTGGTCGTGGGGGCAGAGTTGCAGGGCGTCAGGCACCTTGGGTGGCCTCCTTGGTGATCAGCAGATCCTCCATGACGAGGTAGCCCAGGTCGGATCCGACGAAGACATCCAACGCGTCGGTGGGCGTGCAGGCAATCGGTTCACCGCGTCGGTTCAGCGACGTATTGAGCACCACCGGTGCGCCGGTCAATGCACCGAGTCGCCCAAGCAGCGCGTAGTAGCGGGGGTTCGCGCTGCGCGTCACCACCTGTGCCCGGGCCGTGCCGTCGACATGAACGACCTCCGGAATACGCGACCGCCACGACTCGGTCACGTCGAAGGCAATGGTCATGAACGGTGCCGGGTGGTCCGTGCCCAGGATGTCGGCGGCGACGGCATCGGTGAGCGACGGACAGAACGGGCGCCAACGCTCCCGGTACTTGATCTCGGCGTTGATGCGCGCGGCGATGCCGGGGACGCTCGGACAGCCCAGGATGCTGCGCGCTCCCAATGCCCGGGGCCCGAACTCCATCCGCCCCTGGAACCACGCCAACGGGTGGCCGGCGGCGAGGATGTCCGCCGCGCACGCCGGCACGTTGTCGAGTTCCCGCGCCGAGAGCCCGGGATAGGACGCCAGCGCCTCCCGGCACTCGCGGGACGAATACGCCGGCCCCAGGTAGACGTGTGTCATCGGCCGCACCGGGTCGCCGCTCCGATTTGCCACGTAGGTCGCGGCGCCCAGCGCCGTACCGGCATCGCCCGCGGCCGGCTGGACGAACAATTCATCGACATCGTCCCGGTCGAGAATGAGCTTGTTCAGCTTGACGTTGAGCGCACCGCCGCCGGCAAACACCAGGCGGCCGGTGTCGGCGAGAACGTCGCCCAGGTACCTCTCGATCAGCTCGAGGCAAGCGTCCTCGTAGGCCTGCTGCATGGCGGCGGCGTGGTGGATGTAGGGCTCGTCCGCCGCTTCGTCGCGCCGCGGCGGCCCCAGCCGCTCGACCAGGCCGGGGCCGAAATAGCGGCCGCGGCCTTTGTCGCGGTAGCGCCTGAACCCCACCGTATTGACCAGCCGCGCATCGACGCGAACATCGCCGTCGGTGCAGCCGACGAGCGGTGCGAAATCGAAGCGGCTCGGGTCGCCGTACGGCGCCATCCCCATCAGCTTGTACTCGCCGTCGAGCATTTCGAAGCCCAGGTATTCGGTCAGCGCGCCATAGACGCCCGACAGCGAGTCGGGATCGTAGAACTCGTGGATGCGGTTGATCGCGCCCTTCTCGCCGACGCCGAAGAACGTCGTCGCGTATTCGCCCTTGCCATCCACCCCGAGCACCGCAGCCGCCTCGAAGCCGGACAGGTGATAGGCGCTCGAGGCATGCGCGAGGTGGTGTTCAACCGGCGCGAAGTCGGTACGCGACCAGTCGATTCCCAACTCCCCGCCGAGTGCCGTCACCCTTGCGCGGTTGCGCCGGTAGCGGCGATTGCCGTTGAAGATGGCATCCAGCGCGCGATCCGGGGCATACCAATGGCGCCACGCGTAATGCCACCGCGCCGGGGAGAAGATCGAAATCGGCGCGTAGGGAAACGCAACCGCATCGATCCGCGCAGGGGACACTCCCGCGTCCTCCAGGCAATAACGGGCGGCTTCGAGAGGCATTCGGTTCCGCGCATGTTTGTCCCGGACGAAACGTTCTTCCTCGGCCGCAGCGACGGTTTCACCGTCGACCAGAAGCGCCGCCGACGGGTCGTGGCCCAGCGCGCCCGAAAGCCCCAGGACGATCAAGCGCGTTCTCCACCGCCACCCGTGCCGCCATCGGATTCCACCGCGTCTCTAATCGACGCCGGTGCATTTGGCCAATTGGCGAGGAACCGCCCGCAGTCGCGCCGATGGTGGCGGGCGAAACGCCATGTACCCCGGTGAAAGACGGCTGCATCGAGATCCAGGATGTGAATGTCGCCGTCCTTGATGACGAAGTTGCTCGCCTTCGTGTCCCCGTGCGCGAAATGCAGTTCCCGCCAGGCGCGAAACATCCCCGCCAATGCGCTATTCACAACCGGGTCGACACCGGCACGCTCGACGAACAGGTCGAGCCGTTCCCCCTCGGCGTGATCAACCACGAGATAGGCAACGGCATCACCGACTTCGGGCCGGTGCATCTCGATCAAGGCGCGCGGCCGCGGCGTTGCCAGGCCAGCGAAGCGCAGGCCGTGGCCCGCCCGCCAGGCCCTGAACGCCCGGCTGCCCCGCAACCGCTGGCGCCGGCGATGCCACCGGTTCTTCACGTTGTAGCGTTTGACGACGAGGTCGCCGCAGCGGATCGCCACCGCCGTATTACCGCGTTTCAAGGGTTCGCCCGTCGATGCCGCCCGTTCCGGGTCCGCAACGACTTGCACGAGTTGCGCCTCCTCGTCGCCCCTCTCGACAACGACTCGGCGGTCGGCTTCCTCGCGAACGGCAAAGGCAGTGCACTCGCGCCCCGTCTTCGCAATGAACTTCCGCAGACGATGTCGCCGCGCACGGGCCACGCGATCGTCGAAATTGTCCAACGCCCGCTTCGGCAAGGCAACGCCGGCTGCATCTTCATAGGCGGTTGTCAGCCGGCCGAGCGGCCCGAGCGCGCCGCTCGGGAAGTGGGCGAGCAGGCGGGCCAGATCGGCAAGGCGACGAGCACTGCTCAGCTTTCTCGATTTGCAGACGCTGCCGCCGTCGATCGCCAACAGACGTCTTCCGGAAACGATGAAGTTGCCGGGGTGCAGGTCGCGTTGCCGGATGCCACCGCGGTGCATTTGCGCCAGCGTGGCCAGCAACTTCCCGACGTCGCGGACCGAGGGCTCCCGGGCATCGTCGAGTGCTTCGAACGCCAGAATGCGCGCCGCACCTCCCCGGCCGATCCCGAGCAACCGCGGGGTCGCCACCCCGGATCCACGCAGGGTCTCCACGCCGCGTTGTTCCCGTGTCCAATCCCGCGCCGCGCGGGGTCCGAAGAACGCCTTCAGGACAAGCTCTCGACCATCCACGGTCGCGCGCAAGACCAGCCGCCGGCCCGGCTGAGCCCGAAGCACGGCCGTGCAAATCGCGCGCACGCCGCCCTTGTCGAACCCCACACGCCCTGCGGATTCGGCGTCCGGGCCCATCCCCCTGCGTTCCAGGGCCACGTCGAACCGAAAGGGCAAGGGTGGATCGCGATCCAGATCGGCCAAGCGCCCGACAGAGGCAATTCCCGCGCCGGCGAGCGCGCTCTCACCGGTGGCCACGCCGTCGGCAACGGCGCGCGCATGGAGTCGCTCGGCGCGGCGCCGTACGGCGCGCCAAAAGTCGCCCCGTCCGCGCAACTCGACACCGGCGGGCGTGCCCGCGTAGGCAGCCACGAAACGCAGGAGGTCGCGGTCGCCGAGCGGCATCGCCG
>JAGWBM010000006.1:60142-60886 GCA_021295895.1 Pseudomonadales bacterium | reverse complement strand
ATGACGTGACACGCGTAGTAGTCGCGGTGGCAAACTCCCCGCGCATGGATGGCGGCGGTTAGCCGCCCGAGGGCCGCCAGCAGGGCTCTTTTGAGATTGATGTCGGGCGGCGTTGCGAGCCAACCGTGTCCGATGTCCTCAAGACTGCAATAGCCGTCCAACGCATCGCAGAACGCGAAGGAGCGACGGCGGGCCGGATTGAGGCCACGCTCCCCGAAGGCGGCCACATCGGGCACCGGCACGCCTGCCGCACGTAGTCGTCGACTGGCCTCGAACTCGTTCCGGGCACCGAGAACGGGTTGTTTCCCGGACAGCAGATTCTTGGCGATCTCCGGCCACCCGACGCCTTCGTGATGCTTCGCGAAATAGGCCTTGCCGGCGATCACGACCCGCGACGTGGACCGACCGGCGGCGCGCCGATAGACCTCCCCTTCCAGCCGCGACATGGCGGTAAAGACATCGTCGTCGCCGACCGGCGCACCGGGCAGGCCGGTGCACACCGCGGCTTCGAGATCGTCACGCAGGTAGAGGCTCTGCATGACCGACCCTAGCGGTGTTGTTCGATGACCGCGGCTACGCGGTCGGCTTGACCGAAGCGGTCGGGCGCCGCCGCGAATCTCGCGGCATTGGCCGAAAACCCGGCGCGCTCGTCCGCCGAGCCCAGGAACTTCGCAAGTGTCCGGTTGAGGTCGCCTTGGCGAAACGGCGATGCGAGCACGATGCCGGCGTGTGCATCGGACACCA
>JAGWBM010000006.1:56644-60135 GCA_021295895.1 Pseudomonadales bacterium | reverse complement strand
GATCACCGGTCGCCCGGCGGCCAGAGAATCGAAAATCCAGCCATTGCAGGACGGTCGGTAGGAAAGATCCGCGAAGGCATCTGCCGCTTCGATGGCATCCAAGGGCGACAACTCGGCGTCGACTCGAATCCGACCACCGAGCCCAAGCGCGCGCTCGGCGGTGCCGAGACGAATGTCCAGCCGACCCGCCGCCAGGACCGCGCAACGATGGCGGAGCGCCGCCGGCAGCCTCCCGAGGGCCATGATCAGCCGTTCGAGACCGCGGCCCGCCAAATCGCCACCCGCCATGGCGAACACGATCTCCTGTTCGCCGAAATCGTATGCCGCGCGCACGGACTCTCGGGATCTTCCCGCCGATGTTCGCGCCTGCTCGAGTCCGGGTGGCAGTCCACCGAGGATGCAAACGGCGTCACCTTCCTCGGCCAGTGCGCAAAGCGATGCCGTTCCCGGGTCGGACCCGTCGGAACGGGCCGAGGCGTAGCGGAGGTCTATGCCCGGGACGTCCTCGAACCCGACCAGGATCCCCATCGGCGTCCACCGTAGCCAGGCGGCCAACCATTCCCGTTGCCGCAGACGTCTCTTGCGTCGGCCAAGCGCCGTCGCCGGCACCACAACCACGTCGACCCCCTCGGGAGGCGGGCCGTGCCAATCGCCCACGAAGACCCGGACATTCATGCCTCGTCGACGACACGCCTGGGCGACCGGCACGAGGGGTCGATACTCGGGATCCGTCTTGGAGTATTCGAGCGCGCAAAAGGAGACCACGGGTGGCTCGCGGCCGGCGGCTACCGTCTCCAGCAACTCGACCGCCCGGGGCGCCATTCGGTAGAGCGATTCGTCCGCCGCCAGATCCCGTCCCCGACGGGACCATTGCCGACGTTCATCCGCGGTGAGCAGCCTCTCGAGGTCGGCGTTGAACCGCTTCTGGTCGAATGGCACGGGAGTCACTATCCCGGCGTTGGCTTCCCGGAGAATGGCGGCGTACCCGCAGTTCGCCGTCGCCAATACCGGCACGCCGGCGCTGGCGGCCTCGAGGATCACCATCCCCGCGGCCTCGTCGTAGGCCGGCAACGCCAATGCGTCCGCCGCCCCGAGCCACGCCGCCACGTCATCGCGACCACCCATGAACCGGACCTGCGGGGCGACGCCCAGGCGACGTGCCAAGCGCTCGAATCGCTCCGCCTTGTCGTCGCCGATCACGAAAAGGCGCACCCGATTCCGAACCGGGACAGGCAGGGCGCCGAGGCCCACCAGGACGCGGTCGAGTCCTTTCTTCACGAAACCCGAACCCACGAACAGGAGCACGATGTCTGCATCGGCCACACCGAACTCGCGCCGGAGCACCCGGCCGGCCTCGGGTGTGGCAGCACCCCGGTCCCGCTCGATTCCCGGTGGCAGGGAATGGAACCGGTGCGCCGGGGTGCGGTAGACGGCCTTGAAGGCGGCGTCCTGATCCGGCACCAACGTCAGTATGCGGGTACGGGAATCCGGGGCGAATACGGCCCGTTCGAATGCCGCGTAGTGCCGGTACCGGGACGTCAATCGATACGGCCCGGGACGCTGCCTTCTCGCCTTGTCCTCGAAACAGGAGTCGGCGGCATAGTAGACGTCGAGGCCCGGCATCTTGTTCATGCCCACCACGAGATCGACGGGGTGAGCCGCGACATGGTCGGCGACGCACTCGGCGAATCGCCGTTGCCGGACATGGCTGCGGACACCTCGCTGCGCCAGCACGACGATCTCGACACCGTCCACGCGTGGACCTTCCCACTCCAGCGCGTAGATCCTCACCGCGTGTCCCCGCTCCCGGCACCGCGACACGATCTTCACCAGGTCCCGGGCCGATCCCCCATGGGGAAAGAATTTGAAGATGGCGAACGCGACGTGCATGGGTCGTCGTCTACGCGCCGGGGTCGCCGCGATCATGCCGGTCGATCAGGTCGGCGAGCGAGACCCAGGCGCGGGTCGGTTCCACCGCCTCGAGGCACGGTGGCCCGGAACGGCCAGCTTCGTATCGTGAGAACTCTCCGCCCAGCCGACAGCGTCTCGACGAGCACGGCGAACAAGCCAACGACGCCGTGAGATTGCGCACGTATGCCCCCCGGCAACCGGTACGCGATGGATCCGTCGGCCCGAACAGCATCACCGTCGGTCGTCCCAGCGCGGCACCGAGATGTGAGAGTCCGCTGTCAACCCCGACGACGCCACGGGCGCCCGCGAGCAATCGCATGATGCCGTGCAAGTCCAGTCGCGGGCAGATTCGTGCACCGGGCGCCGCTTCGGCGATGCGTTCGGCCCGGCCTCGCTCGCCGGTCGTCCAAGGCAATACCGGGACGAACCCATGCGCCGTCACGAGTCGGGCGAGGACCGTCCAGAACGTCTCCGGCCAGTGTTTCGTGGACCATGTCGTACCGTGCGCCAGCACCACCTCCCGGCCCGGGTCCGTATCGACGTCCCATCCACGACCGAGCAGGTCGAATGCGGGTTCGCCTTCGGGTCTTTCATAGCCCAAGGCGTCCGCGAACAGGCGGCGCGTTCGGTCGATGGCATGCCAGTTCCGCGGCGCCGCGATGCCACGGTGGTAGGCCAACGTGGCCGCTCGCTCGCGGGCACTCGCCGCATCGAACCCGACGCGTTCGTCGGCGTGCGCCCAGCACCCGACCACGGCGCTCTTCAGCAAGCCCTGTGCATCGAGGACCTGATCGTAGCGACGCTGGCGAAGGCGTTGTCGGAACGCCCACAGTTCGGCCTGGAAGGCGAGGGGCGCCGCGCGCCAGCGGCGAAACGCCACGTCGAGTACCCGATCGACCCCTGCGGCGAGGGCAGGCACCGCGCGGTAGTTCTCCTCCACGACCCAGTCGAAGCACACCCCGTGGCGAGTGGCATCGTCGAGGGCCGGCAGCGTGTGCACGATGTCGCCGAGGGACGACATCTTGACCAGCAACACGTTCACGCGCCACCGACACCCAGCGCGTCCAAGGCATCCACCACCCGCTCCGCCGACGTCTTGGTGAGACAAGCGCGATGTCCCAAGGGACATTCGCGCCGAAAGCACGGCCGGCAAGGCAGGTCGTGGCCGATCGCCAACGACCGCGACGACAAGGGCGGCGTGAACGCCGGGGTCGTGGACCCGTATATGCCGGCAACCGGCACGCCAAGCGCTGCCGCGACATGCATCAGTCCCGAGTCGTTGCTCACCGCCGCGCTGGCCGCCGACAGGATGTCGACGGCATCCAGGAGCCCCGTCTTCCCTGTCAGGTCGAGCGCCGGCGAACGCCGGGCGATCTCCCCGCCCAACTCGGCATCCCGCGCGGTTCCCAAGATCCAGACCGCGGCGCCTTTCGAAGCCAGGCGCCTCGCCAGGTCAGCGAACCGTTCGGCGGGCCAACGCTTCGACGGCCCGTATTCCGCGCCGGGACAAAGTGCGATCACCGCCTCGCCCGCGCCCAGATTGAACTTGGTGCGGAGCGCCTCGCGTTTCGCCGGGTCGG
>JAGWBM010000006.1:46919-56627 GCA_021295895.1 Pseudomonadales bacterium | reverse complement strand
AGCGCCGCATAACGGTCCACCAGGCGCGGCTGACTGCCGGTATCGAGTCGACGCCTGTCGTTGAGCAGTCCGTAACGCACCTCGCCGGTGAAGCCGGTGCGACGGGGAATACCCGCCAGGAACGGCGCGATCGCCGACTTGAAGGAATTCGGCAGGACGATCGCCCAGTCGAAACGTCGCGCCTTCAGACGCCCTGCAGCATCCACTCGTTCGCGAAAACCCAGGACCCCGTGCCCCACGTTCAAGTCGTGCACCGCCGAAACCCCGGGCATTCGACGCCCGAGATCGGCCGTGGCCCGCGGTGCCAGGAACTCGACCACGGCACCGCGACGGACGAGGCCCGGCACCAGTGTGTGCGCCATGACCATGTCCCCCACCCACGCGGGGGCGACCACCAGAACTCTCGCCGCGGCTGCGCCTACATGCTGACCGGCGTATGCCATTCGGGATGCGCCTCGCGCCGTCCCCGGACCTGATCGAAGTAGAGCGATTGTAGCTTCTCGGTCACCGGACCACGTTTGCCGCCGGCGATGACCCGGCCATCGAGTTCGCGGATCGGCAGAACCTCCGCGGCGGTGCCGGTGAAGAACGCCTCGTCGGCGATATAGACCTCATCGCGGGTGATGCGCCGTTCCACGACGTCGATCCCCTGCTCCCGGGCGAATACCAGGATCGTGTCCCGGGTGATGCCGGGCAGGCAGGAGGTGAGCTCCGGCGTGTGGATCGTGCCGTTCTTGACCAGGAAGATGTTCTCGCCGGTGCCTTCGGCGACATAGCCTTCGTTGTCCAGTAAGAGCGCTTCGTCGCAGCCCGCGTCCTGGGCTTCGCGCAGTGCCAGGATCGAGTTGATGTAGTTGCCGCTCGCCTTGGCCTTGCACATGGTGATGTTGACGTGGTGGCGCGTGTAGGACGAGGTGCGCACGGTGATGCCCCGTTCTCGGGCCTCGGGATCCATGTAGTTGGGCCACGGCCAGCAGGCGATCGCGACGCGAACGCTCAAGTCCTTGGCGCGCAGGCCCATGTTTTCCGAGCCCAGGTAGACCACGGGGCGAAGGTAGCCCTCGCGGAGTTCATTGGCGGCGAAGACTTCGCATTGCGCTGCCTCGAGTTCGTCCTGGGCATAGGGCACGTCGATCTGCACGATCTGCGCCGAGTCCAACAAGCGCCGGGTGTGGTCCGTGAGCCGGAATATGGATGTGCCTGCGGCAGTGTCGTAGGCGCGAACGCCTTCGAACACGCCGATGCCGTAGTGCAGCGTATAGGTCAGTACGTGCACCCGAGCGTCGCGCCAGGGAACGAGCTCGCCGTCCTGCCAGATCCAACCGTCGCGGTCGTCGAGTGAGTCTTGGGCCATGTATTGCCACCCTTGGAGGTTGCGCGAGCTTAGCCGTTCCCGGCACGGGCAACAAACGGGAGTGTCCCCGGCGGAAACGCGCTACGGCCGAGCACCGACCCGAAACGTTTGAGCTCGCACAGAAGTGTACTAAGTACGTTGTTTTAGAAGTATTTCTTTCGATCACCGCCTTGCGTTTGGTCACCGTTGGACGTTAGTTTCCGCACCCTGGGGACCGACAGGCGCGCTTCTCGATGACCGCATCCTCGACGTTGCAATCGGCGAACCGGCCCAAGCTCGGTAGCACGTTCTCCCTCTCCGGCTGCCGGCCCTTCCCCCGGTCGGCAGCCGAGACGAGATGGCCGACTACGACGGGCACTACGAATATTGGGGAGCCGGGATCGCCTGGGAACTGCGGCGCTGAACGAGCCGAGTACCGGGCAGCACTCGAGAGCACCGACCTCGACGACTTCCTACGTCGATCTTGACACCTGACCGGGCGAACCGCGAAGGGCGAGCACGCGCATCGCGTTGGAGTCGAAGGGCGTCGAGACACGGGATCCCGTTGGGGGCACGTCAACGTCGCGAAAATCGCATGGAACGATGATCGCATTCCCGGCACAATGCGCAACCCTTCAAGATCGCGAGACGATCCGTGCCCATCCCCCAACCCATTGACATGCTCGGGACGCTCATCGCCGAGCCCTCGGTAAGCTGCATCAACGCCGCCCACGACCAAAGCAACCTGGGCGTCCTGCACCACCTCGCCAATTGGCTCGAGGACATCGGCTTCGACGTCGACGTGCAGCCGCTGCCCGCGAGACCGGGAAAAGCCAACCTGGTGGCCAAACGCGGCACCGGCGAGGACGGGCTGGTCCTGGCGGGCCACACGGATACCGTGCCCTGCGACGAGACGCTGTGGAGCGTCGATCCCTTCGCCGTGACGGCGCGGGACTCCAAGCTCTACGGGCTCGGCACGGCTGACATGAAGGGGTTTTTTCCGCTGGCGCTAGCCGCCGCTGCGCGGTACCGGGACAGCCGCCTGCTCAAGCCGCTGACCATCGTGGCCACCTCGGACGAGGAGTCGTCCATGGACGGTGCTCGCGTACTCGCCGCGAACGGGGTGGTCAAGGCGGCGGCGGCGGTAATCGGCGAGCCCACGGGCCTCGCGCCCATTCGCGCCCACAAGGGTGTCGCGATGATCTCCATCGCGCTCGCGGGCTCCTCCGGCCACTCTTCCAATCCCGACCTCGGCGACAATGCCCTGGATGCCATGCATCGCGTGATGGGCGCGGTGATCGCGTACCGGCGCGAGTTGGCGGCACGTCATGCCGACCCGGCGTTCGAGGTGCGGGCGCCCACCGTCAATCTCGGCTGTCTTCACGCCGGCGACAACCCCAACCGGATCTGCGAGCACGCCGAACTGCAGATCGACATGCGCCTGCTGCCGGGAATGGACACAACGGAAGTCCTCGACGAACTCCGCGATCGAGTGGAAGCCGCAAGCGATGGCACACCCGCCACCGTAGAGCCGCTGTTCGAACCCGTCCTGCCGTACCAAACGCCTTCACAAGGCCCGTTGGTCAAGGCGTTGGAGTCGCTCTCCGGGCAACCGGCACGCACGGTGGCGTTCGGCACGGAGGCTCCGTTCTTCCAGGCGCTGGGTATCGAGACCGTCGTATTCGGTCCCGGATCCATCAACCAGGCCCACCAGCCCGACGAATTCCTGGACACCACCCAACTCGGACCCGCGGAAGACGCACTCGCCGCACTCATCGGCCGGTATTGCCTGTAGGCCCTTGAACGCACAGGGGTGTTTATGGATCGTTTGCATTTGCGAGACATCGTCGGGGCGAGGCTAACGCGCCCCGGGGGGCGCGATAGCGTCTCGCCTACGACACGCTGGATTCCTTGAGAAGCGCTGAGGTTCACTCACGGGTTGCAAATGGAAATGCGCTTCGAACCGCTCTTGAACGGCTCCGGTACTCCGGAGACGCGCTAGCTATGGACGAGACCTACGCGCGCTGGTTCCGCGCGTCCACTCCCTACATCCGCGCCCATCGGGGTCGAACATTCGTCGTGATGCTCGGTGCCGATGCGCTGGGCTCCACCAGCGCGATCAACATCGTCCACGACCTCGCCCTGCTGCACGTTCTCGGCGTGCGCTTGGTCGTCGTGCACGGGGCGGAGGTCGAAGCCAACGGGCCGGTGGCACCGGAACTGCTCGCCGAAATTCAAGCCGCCGTAGCCAAAGCCCGGGCCGAGCTCGAATCGCTGTTCACGACCGGCATTCCCCTGAGTCCGTTGCACGACCGGCACATTCCGCTGGCCAGCGGCAATCTCGTTACGGCCAGGCCAACCGGAATCCAAGGCGGTGTCGATCAACTGGCCGCCGGCACGGTGCGGCGAGTGCATGTGGACGTTATCCGCGACCTGCTTGGCGTGGAAAGCGTCGTACTGATCTCACCCGTGGGGTACAGCAACACCGGTGCCGTCTACGCACTCTGCGTGGAAGAACTGGCCGCGACCGTCGCCGGCGAGCTGGGCGCGGACAAATTGATCGTCTATGACGGCGCCGGGCGTATCGCCGACCGGAGCGATCTCACCACCGACGAGTTGATGCGGCTCCAAGCCACCTGGGAGCACGACGCCGGCACGGCACGGCGACTGGACGCGCTCGCCGAAGCGTGCCGACGCGGTGTCCCGCGCGCCCACCTGATCGGTTTCGACGAGGATGGCGTGCTGCTCAAGGAACTGTTCACGGCCGAGGGTGCCGGTTCGCAAGTGAGCGACGCCGACTACCGGGTCATCCGCCGGGCCGGGCCCGCCGACGCCGGCGCGATAGCCGAGCTCATGCGACCGCTTGAAGCATCCGGCGTATTGGCACCCCGTGGCGCGGATCTCGTCGAGCGCCGGATCGAGAGCTTCTTCGTCGCCGAACTCGACGGTGCACTCACCGGCTGTTGTGCACTGTTTTCCCTCGACGCCGAGGCGGCGGAAGTCGCCTGCCTGGTGGGCGGCGATGCCGTCGGCCCGCGTCTGCTCAACGCCGTCGAACAGGCTGCCGTGGCCACGGGTGTGCACCGGTTGTTCGCACTCACGACGCAGGCCCGGGACTGGTTCATAGAGCACGGCTTTGCCAAGGCTTCGGTGGACGCGCTTCCCGTCGACCGCAAAGCCCTGTACAACTACCGCCGAAACTCCCACGTCCTTGTCAAAGATCTGAATCGATGACCGATACCCAACGCCCCTATTCCTCCATCGTCGTCGACGGCGTCGAGCAGGCGCCGAGTCGCGCCATGCTCTACCCGGTCGGCTTCAAGCGCGAAGACTTCGCCAAGCCCCAGGTCGGCATCGCGTCGACCTGGTCGATGGTGACACCGTGCAACATGCACATCGACGAACTCGCCCGCGCCGCAGCCGACGGCGCCGACGAAGCGGGCGCGAAGAGCGTCGTCTTCAACACCGTCACCGTGTCCGACGGGATCTCCATGGGAACCCCCGGCATGCGCTATTCGCTGGTGTCCCGGGAGGTCATCGCCGATTCCATCGAGACCGTTGTCGGCGCGCAGGGATTCGACGGCTTCGTGGCGATCGGTGGCTGCGACAAGAACATGCCGGCCTGCGCCATGGCCATGGCACGCCTCGACCGGCCAAGCGTCTTCGTCTACGGGGGTACCATTCAGACGGGCCTCGAACGACGGGACATCATCTCCGTTTTCGAGGCCGTCGGTGGCCACGCGGCCGGCACCGTCAGCGACGAGGAACTGCTGGCCGTTGAACAGACCGCGATCCCGGGCCCGGGTTCCTGCGCCGGCATGTACACCGCGAATACCATGGCGTCGGCTATCGAGGCGATGGGCCTGTCCCTGCCCAACTCGTCGGCGCAGGAAGCGGTCAGCGACACCAAGCGCCGCGATGCGCACGATGCCGGCGGCGCGGTGGCGCGTCTCGTGCGCGACGGCATCAAGCCTTCCGACATCTTGTGCACGGAGGCATTCGAGAACGCGATCACGGTGGCAACGGCCCTGGAAGGTTCGACGAACGCCGTTCTTCACCTCTTGGCGATCGCCCACTCGGCCGGGGTGGAGCTTGCCATCGACGATTTCACGCGGGTCGGCAGCCGCGTGCCGGTGCTCGCGGACATGCGTCCGGCCGGCAACTACGCGATGTCCGAGTTGATCGAAATCGGCGGCATTCAACCCCTCATGAAGACGCTCCTCGATGCCGGCCTTCTGCACGGCGACTGCTTGACGGTCACCGGCAAGACGCTCGCCGAGAACCTCGCCGATATCGATCCCTATCCCGAAGGGCAGCGGATCATTCGTCCCCTCGACGATCCCATCAAGCCCGACGGCCACCTGGTGATCCTGCGCGGGAATCTTGCCCCGGAGGGTGCCGTGGCCAAGATCACCGGCCACGAAGGACTCCGTTTCACCGGTACGGCCCGGGTATTCCACGGCGAGGAGGCCGGGATGGCCGCGATCATGGACGGCACGGTGCAGTCGGGTGACGTCGTCGTGATCCGCTACGAGGGCCCCAAGGGTGGCCCGGGCATGCGCGAGATGCTGAGTCCGACCAGCGCCATCAACGGCCGCGGCCTGTCCTCCGCAGTGGCACTCATCACCGATGGACGGTTTTCCGGCGGTTCCCACGGCTTCGTGATCGGCCACGTCACGCCGGAGGCCTTCGAAGGCGGTCCCATGGCCCTCGTGGAGGACGGCGACACGATCACGGTGGACGCCGAGCGCTGCGAGATCAACTTGGGAGTAGGCACCGACGAATTGGCCGAGCGCCGTCGCCACTGGCAGCGGCCGGAACCGTACGCCCTGCAGGGAACCTTGGCCAAGTACGCGAAGCTGGTGTCTTCCGCGTCCGAAGGGGCGGTCACGGACAAGTATCTGTAGGCCAACCACCCGGCCCGCTCCGTTGCAGCGACCCCTTGAGAAACCAATCGGCACCCGGGTTGAAGAACTCGACACGCCGGCGCTGCTACTCGATCTATCACGGTTCGAAAACAACGCCTCACGGTTCGAGGGCGTCACGCCCCCCGTGCGTGCCGAGGCCTGGATCCACAAGACGCCGGCAATCGCTCGTCTCCAAGTCGCGGTGCCGGGCGTAGCCGGGATCGCGGTACGCAGCATCGCCGAGGCCGAGGTATTCGCGGCCGCCGGATTCGACGACATCGCAATACGGCGGCCCCTGGTAACCGCCGCATCCCGGCAACGCGCCGAAGCCATCGCCTACACCGCAACGCTGGAATTCGAGCCCGACGAGCCGCCCTCGAGCGCCGATTGGTTCGACGGGGCGGTCACCGTCTCGGCACGCGTCGTCGGTGTTCCCGAACCAGGTCGCGCGATTCTCGATGCCGGTCAGAAAGCGATTGGCCGTGATTTCGGCGACCCCACCTTGATTGGGCGGGTCCAATGCGCGGCGTCCGCAGGGAGCGCCGAGCACGGCATCGTGTCGTTCCCGGCCCAAGCGGCGTTCGCCATCGGCGACTGGTTGCAGCTCGTTCCCGCGGACACGACGACGGCATTCACGCTGCACGACTTCGTCTACGCGACGCGCGACGGTAGGTTGGAAGGCGTCTGGCCCATCGCGGCCCGGGGTGCCTTCTGATGCGGATCGACGAGGTTGAAACGCCGGCGCTCGTCGTCGACCTCGACGCCCTAGACCACAACATCGGGGTCATCGCCGACTACTACCGGGGCAAGTCGATCCGCCTGCGACCGCACGGCAAGAACCACAAGTCGCCGCAGATATTCGCCATGCAGGTGGAGGCCGGCGGTACGGTCGGTGGAATTTGCGCCGCGAAGGTGTCCGAAGCGGAAGTGTTCGCCGACGCCGGTGCAGGCAACGTCCTGATCGCGAACCAGGTCGTCGGCGAGGACAAGATCGCCCGTCTGGCCGACCTCGCCCGACGGGTGGACACCACCGTCGCGGTCGATGCCGTGGTTCACGTCGAGCAACTCTCCAGGGGGGCGCGTGCCGCCGGCGTCGTCCTGGGCGTCGTCATCGAGATCGACACCTCCATGCGACGCGGCGGGGTCCGAACGACCCAACAGGCGGTGGCGCTTGCGCGACAGGCGGTGCAAGCGCCGAATCTTCGGTTCCGCGGCGTGATGAGCCACCAAGTGCCAAGGACGCGGCCACCGACCCGGGAGCAGCGCTTCGCCGAGGGCAATCGCTGGATCACTCGCGTCCTCGAGGTCAAGCGCGGCATCGAGACCGCCGGCATTCCCGTCGGGTTGGTATCCACAGGCGAGTCATGGACCTACGACGTGGCGGCCATGCACCCGGAGGTCGACGAGATCCAAGGCGGAACCTACGTCGTCATGGAAGTGCCGTACGCGTTCATGAGCGAGTTCCGATTCGCGGCCCGGGTCATGGGGCGCGTGGTTCGCCGACTTGATGCCCATACCGGCGTCGGCGATGTGCCCATCGACGCGATCGGCGCGCCCAACGGGGTTCCGACCGTAGACAGTCCGAAAGGCATCGAGGTCGGTTCCATCGACCATCACGGCGTCGTCCTGCACGGCGATGCCATCGGCAGCCTGTCGATCGGGGACCCGTTCTTCCTGCTGACGCACCAACAGGACGTGACGATTAACCGCTGGGACCGTTACCTGGGCGTGCGGAACGGTGTCGTTGAGACGGTGATCGAGGCGACGGCACGCGGTTGCATCAACTAACCCCTATTATCCACAGGCGGCGTCGCACGCCCATAGCCGGTAGGCCACGCAACCGATTGCGATGCCGAGGGCGTCCACGGCCACGTCGAGCAACTCCCCGCTGCGCCCGTCGATGAACGTCTGCGCCACCTCGATCAGGACCCCGAAAGCCAGCAACCACAGGACTACCGCCACCGTCGGACCACTTCGGAAGTGCGCCGCGAACAGCGCCGCGGCCAAGTACGCAAAGGCGATCAAGTGGGCGGTGACACCGGACATGCTGGCCACCACGCCGGAGGGATTCGCCAAGAGCGCGGCCATGGTGCAAAGGGCGAGCGGGATCCAGAAAGCCGCCTTGACGACGGCAGGACGAACGACGGCGGGGAAACGAGAGGCCGTGCCGAGGCGCACTTCCATTGCCGTTCGGTGCGCTACTGCGACCGTTCAGGTCCCGTCCATGGGGTCGACATCCTGCTCGTAGTCGACGCCCGGCAGACCGAATCCAAACACCGTGAGGAATTCGTCGCGGAACCCCTGAAGATCGGCGAGCGTGCCGATGTTCGCCGAGTCAACGACCGCCCAACGGCGTCTAACCTCCGCCTGCACCGCTTCCGCCAACTCGCGCTCGTCCGCTCGGAGCCGACCCATCTCGTCGCGAGGCATGGCCTCCCCGTACAAGCCGTCGCGGAACAACCGGTCGATGTGCTCGATGCAGGACTCGTGGCTACCCAGTTCTCGCATGACTCGGAACAAGATCGACATGTAAAGCGGCACAACCGGAATCGCCGTGCTCGCCTGGCTGACGATGGCTTTCAGGACGGCGACCCGTGCCCGACCGCCCAGACCGTCGAGCCGATCACTGATGGCTGCCGCCGCACGGTCCACGTCGGCCTTCGCCCGTCCCAAGGTTCCCTCGCGGTAGATGCGCGCCGTGAGGTCGCTACCGAGGTAGGAAAACGCAACGGTCTGAAAGCCGGATGCCAACACGCCCGACTCGCTCAGGGCGTCGATCCAGAATTCCCAATCCTCTCCGCCCATGACGCCCACGGTCGCACGGGTCTCGTCTTCGTTCGCCGGTTCGAGGACGATGTCCCTGACCTCGCCACGATTGACGTCCAAGGTCTTCACGGTGAGTGGTTCGCCGAGCGGCTTGATCGCGGAGCGGAATTGCTCCCCGCTCCGGGGGTGGGTCCGCACCGGCGCCGCCAAACTGTAGACGAGGAGATCGATCGTCCCGAGATCCTCGGCGATGGCCGCGACGACCTCGCCACGCAAGTCGTCGGAAAAGGCATCGCCGTCGAACGTCCGCGCATAGAGCCCGCGCTGCGCCGCCTCGGCTTCGAAGGCGCGGTTGTTGTACCACCCTGCCGTCGCCGTGCGCGTGGCCGACGGGGCGCGTTCGTAGGACACGCCGATGGTCGAGGCAGAGCAGCCGAAAGCGGCCGCGATCCTCGATGCCAATCCGAACCCGCCCGAACAGCCGATGACCAGGGCGTTCTTCGATCCGCGCAACGCGCCTCGGGCCTCCACGCTGGCGATCTGGCGATTCACGCTGGCACGGCATCCGAGAGGATGCGCCGTCGTACAGATGAAGCCGCGAATCCGGGGTTTGATGATCATGGGCCTAGTGTCCTGCGCCGGAAATAACTTGAACCTACCGCACGGCGGATCGGGTTAGGGTAGCGCACGAAAAGGCGAGGA
>JAGWBM010000006.1:39893-46625 GCA_021295895.1 Pseudomonadales bacterium | reverse complement strand
TCTGCTTGGAGCGTGCCTCACCGGCGGCACGGTAACAAATACATACATCTTGCTACAGGTTGCTGCTATCGGTAGTCGGTAGATGGTGCTATACGTCAAAGTGTGCTGCGGGGCCTCCGCCCGATGCGGGCGGCTCGCTAAGCACTTTGGGACACAACAACAATTGGGGAGGCAACATGGCAACGAGAATCATCGTTGGCCTGACCGTCATCGCGGCAATAGTGCAGGGCTTGTGGCCGGATCTCGTTCCGGAAAACATCCTGCCCCTGGTGATCGTCGTTCTCGGACTGGCATACGGGGTCCTATGTCTCGATGCCGAAGATGCGACGGCGTACCTAGCCGTTGCCATCGCGGTTGGCGGCGCGTCGGCCACCGATGTCCTCGGGCACATCCACGTCATTGGCAGCCACCTTGATGCCATCGTCGACCAAATCAGCATGGCGCTGTTCGGCGGCGTCGTGGCCGTGCTGGCGATTCGGACCTGGAACCGAATCATGCCGTCGGACGGGGATTGACGTTCCGACTGCTTGAGCCAGTTACTACCCGATAGCTGACTGGATCGACCTGCGGGGACACCAGGTTCCCCGCAGGTATTCAAAACCTTGCGTGTAGGCGAGGGGGGTTTTGGCGCGTCGAGTTTTCCCTGCGCCGCAATATCAATACCGTACGAACGTCGTGATATCGAATGCGTGGGCGTGACGCCCATCGACCGGGTGATGCACGCACTCGATCTTCCGCCAGGGCGCGAAATCCAGTTCCGGGAAGACGGTATCGCCGTCGATCTGGGCATCGATGAAAGTGGCAATCAGCCGGTGCGCCCGAGGCAGCGCTTCCACACACGGCGACACGCCCCCGATCACGAAACAGTCCCCGTCTCCAGCGGCCGCCAACGCCTCGTCCAGGTCGCGGACCACCGTCGCGCCAGAAGCCGCGAAGCCGCGCCGGGACAACACGATGTTGTGCCGTCCGGGTAGCGGACTGCCCCTCGACTGGAATGTCCGTCGACCCATGATGACGGGGTGGCCCACCGTCGTACGGGTGAAGTGGGCCATTTCATCGGGCAGGTCCCACGGCAATGTTCCCCCGTTCCCGATGACGCGGTTCCTCGTCATCGCCCAGATGAGGGAAATGCGCTGGCTCACGGTCGTGCTACGGGGGTGTCTGCGGTGCCGTACGCCGCAGGAGTATCAAGTAGACCCCCAAGGCGATCATCGGCAACGATAGAAGCTGTCCCGTCGTCATCCAGCCGAAGGCCACGAAACCGCGGCCGGGGTCGGGCTCGCGAAGGAACTCCGTAGAAAACCGCAGGCAGCCATAGACGAGTAGGAATACAGCCGACACCCGGCCCGTGGCCCGCGGTCTCGCCGCGAACAACCAAACGGCGAGAAACAGCACCACGCCGTCCGAAGCCGCCTGATAGAGACTGGAGACGTGTCGGGTGACGGCTTCGTACTCGCCGAAGCAGCGTAGAGTCAGATCGCGAACGCTATCGCAGGGGAAGTGCACGCCGATCGGCAGTTCGGTCACGCGCCCCGGCAACTCGGCATTGATGAAGTTCCCGACTCTGCCGAGTCCGAGACCCAACGGGGCGAGGGGTGCGGCGAAGTCGGCGATCTCCAGGAAGCTCCGTTGCGACCTTTTGCCGAACACCCAGCAGGCGGCGATCACGCCCAGCAGGCCACCGTGGAACGACATGCCGCCTTCCCAGATGCGCAAGAGCCACAGCGGATCCCTAAGGAACGTGTCCATGCCGTAGAAGAAGACGAACCCCAGGCGCCCGCCGACGATGACGCCGACAACTCCATAGAAGACAAGGTCCGCCAGGTCCTGCACCCGCCAAGTCGCCAGGCCGCGCCGTATGCGCCATTTGCCCAGCAGATAGAAGACGGCCACCCCGAGCACGTACATCAACCCGTACCAGCGGATCGACAATGGACCCAACTCCAGGATCACCTTGTCGATAACGGGATAGTTCATACTGTTTTTTCCTGACCGTCGGGAAACGTTGTCACTTGAGCCAACTTGCGAATGCCGTCATGGTGTCTCGCCCATGTCGGTCTGAGGTGCACCTCGCTGGCTCGCTATGTGCCTGATCCTGTTCGCGTACCGGTCGCACCGGGAACGACCCCTGGTCCTCGCCGCGAACCGCGACGAATTCTACGCGCGGCCCGCCCGTGCCGCACATTGGTGGGAAGGCCCCGAAACATCGGCTGGCATATTCGGCGGTCGCGACCAGCAAGCTCTCGGCACCTGGCTTGCGGTTTCCCGTGACGGGCGACTGGCCGCAGTGACCAACTGGACCGAAGACAAGACCGCCCCCCAGCCACCCGGATCACGCGGCGACCTGCCTTGGCGGTTCCTCACCGGTACACGAGGGGCGCGAGATTTCGTCGACGGCATCGACGCGGACCGCTACGCCGGTTTCAACTTCATCGCCTACGACGGTCGCGAATTGGTCTACACCTCCAACCGAACCGACGAGGTCCGCGTTCTCGACGCCGGCGTCTACGGACTTACCAATACCCGTCTCGGCCCGCCGCACGCGGCGCCAAGAGATGCCGAACCCCATGTGCCGGCATACCAGCAGTGGCCGAAGGCCGTGTTCGGCGCGGCCGCGCTGGCCGGCATCGCGGCCGAGGCGACGACCGGCGACCTGATCCACCTGCTCGGCCAACCTCACTTGCCGGTGGAAACCCCACCCGACCGGGAACTCGCGCCGGAGCGCAGCTATTCACCGTGCTTCATCCACGGCGCCGACTACGGCACGCGGGCGAGCACGGCGATTATCCTCGCACGCGACTCGCTAGAATTCGTCGAACGCCAGTACGGACCGTTCGGGAAGCCGGGCCAACGTTCGGCAACGACAATCAAGTTCGGGCCAGCGCCACAAAACCCGTCGCCCTTGGCGCCCCAGCCCCCCAAGACTCCGCCGGATTTGCCACTGACGCGCCAAATCCGACAGACTCCTAGCCCGAAGTAACCCAGAAGGAGACAACATGGACCTCGATCTAACCGGTCGCACCGCCCTGGTTACCGGGGGCAGCCTGGGCCTCGGCCGGGCAATGGCTTCGGCCTTCCAAGGCGCAGGTGCCAACGTGGCGCTGGTGGCGCGCCGGGAGAACCTGCTGGCCCAAGCCAAGGCGGCCATTGAGACGCAAAACGGGGGACGCGTCGCGGCCTATTCCTGCGATGTGACCGACGCCGAGGCGATCGAACGCACCGTCGAGGCAAGCGTTGGCGATTTGGGTCCCATCGACATCCTCGTGAACAACGCCGGCCAGTCCCAGACCGGTCGCTTCGAGGATCTCACCGACGAAGTCTGGCAGGCCGACCTCGACCTCAAGCTGTTTGCCGCGATTCGGTTCAGCCGGTTGGTTCTACCCGGCATGAAGGAACGCCGTTGGGGCCGCATCGTCAACATCCTCAACACCGCCGCCAAGGCACCGCCCCCGGGTTCCGCACCCACCTCCGTGTCGCGCGCCGCGGGCATGGCGCTGACCAAGGTCCTGGCCGGGGAAGGCGCACCACACAACGTGCTGGTCAACGCACTCATGATCGGCAGCATCAAGTCGGACCAGGTGCGCCGCGCCTACGACCGTTCGGACAAGAGCGTGGACTTCGAAACGTTTACGGCGAACTCGGGCCGGTCCCTGCCGATGGGCCGCATGGGCGAGGCCCAGGAGTGCGGCAACGTAGCGCTGTTCCTCGCGTCGAACGCGGCGTCGTATCTGACGGGCTGCGCCATCAACATGGACGGGGGATTATCCCGGGTCGTGTAACCCAGGATCAGAGAGTGATCGGCACCTCGTGGTGGGGGACGGCCCGGTCTAGCCCGGCACCGACTAGCTGGTCCCGGACAAAGTCGAGGATCTCGCTGTTCGAGCGCATCCGCAGGGCGCGGGCGAGGATGCGTCGACAGTCGATCAGGGAGACTTGGCGGATCACCCATTTCACGCGGGGCAGATTGGCGGCATTCATCGACAACACGTCATAGCCCATGCCGACGCACAGTACGGCGCCCTCCGGCGTGCCGGCGAGTTCTCCGCAGATTCCCACGGGTTTGTCTTCGGCGTGGCAGGCCTTGGCGATCTCCCGAAGCGCGTGGAGCATCGACGGGTGGACTTCCTCGAAAAGCTCCGCGACCCGGGGGTTGTTACGGTCGACCGCCAGCATGTATTGGGTCAGGTCGTTCGATCCCACGGCGATGAAATCCACCGCCCGGGCGAACTCGCGAATCAAGTAGATGGCGCCCGGCACCTCGATCATCACGCCGATCAAGGGCTCCTTGACGTCGTGGCCTTCCTCGCGGACTTCCTGGTACGCGCGGTGGATCAGGGCCTTGGCATCCTCCACCTGCTCCAGGCGGCTCACCATCGGCAACATGATGCGCAGGATGCACTCCAAGCCGTCATTGGCCTTGATCATGGCGCGCACCTGGGAAAGGAAGATTTCGGGATGGTCCAAGGTGACGCGGATTCCGCGCCAGCCGAGAAACGGGTTCTCCTCCTCGATGGGGAAGTAGGACAGCGGCTTGTCCCCGCCGATGTCGAGTGTGCGCATGGTCACGGGGCGCGGGTCGAAAGCCTCCATGTGCTCGCGGTAGATAACCCGCTGTTCCTCCTCGGTGGGAAATCGATCGCCGACGGCGAACGGCACCTCCGTGCGGAACAGTCCGATGCCCTCCGCGCCGCGATCCAGCGAACGGGTGATCTCGCTCACCAGCCCGATGTTGACCCAGAGGTTGATGCGGTGGCCGTCACGCGTGATGCTCGGCTGGTCGCGAAGCGTCTCGAGTTCCCGGGCGAACACCTCCTCCTCTTCCTGGAACCCGTCGTAGAGGTCGCGAACCGCCGAACCGGGGTTGACGAATACCTCCCCGTAGTGGCCATCGACGACCACTGTTCGATTCTCGAGTTCGTAGATGGGCACGTTGACGGCACCCATCACCGTGGGAATGCCCAACGCATCGGCAAGAATGGCACCGTGGGAGTTGCGAGAACCCTTGAGCGAGACGATGCCGCGCAGTCGCTCAATAGGAAGCTCCGCCATCATGGGCGCGGTTAGCTCCTCGGCCACGAGAATCATCTCTTCCGGGTAGCTCTCCCGGGTGTCGCGGATTTCCTGCAGGTTGGCGAGGACGCGCTGACCAAGCTCGCGCACGTCCGCGGACCGCTCCCGCAGGTACGAATCCTGCATCCGCTCGAATGTCGCCGCCTGTTCGAGTATCGCGTGTTTCAGCGCGCCCTGGGCCCACTGCCCCTCGCGAATACCCTCACGAACATCGCCCCCCAAGGCGCCGTCATCGAGCATGTGCAGGTAGGCATCGAAGAGTTCCCGCTCCTCCGGACCGAGGTTCTTGGCCATCTCCGCGTTGATGCGCTCGATGTCATCCCGGGCATGTCCGATCGCCCGATCGAAGAGCGCAAGTTCGGCTTCCACGTCTTCCGCATCGCGGTCGGTCACCAACTCCAGCCGCGCCGCGGGCAGCACCACGTAGGCGGTGCCGATCCCAACGCCCGCAACACCCGGGATGCCATGAAAACGGGCCTCGCGCTCTTCCGCGCCGTCGGCACCGGGGAACAGGTCATCCACATCACCCGTCGCTTCGGCGTGCGCAACGAGCCCCGCCACCTGGGCCGCCAGGGTGACCAGGAAAGCAACTTCCTCTTCGAGGTAGCGACGCGAATCGCGGTCCTGAACGACCAGCACGCCCAGTACCTCCCGGACGTGGATGATGGGCACGCCGAGGAACGCCTGGAACGACTCCTCCCCCATCCCCAGTATCTTGTGGTAACGCTCGTGGTCGGGGGCGTCGTCCAGGTTGATGGGCTCGGCACGTTCCGCGACCAACCCCACGACGCCTTCGGTTTCTCCCAACGACACGCGTCCCACCATTTCCGCGTTGAGCCCCTCGTTGGCGACGAAGACGAAACGCCGCGTGTGCCGATCGCGAAGGTAGATCGAGCAGACCTCCGCATCGAGAATCAACGCCACCCGGGCGACAAGCAGGTCCAACGCGGCACGGAACCCAGACGCGGCACCCACGTCCTGAACGATCTGTCGCAGCGCGTCGAGCATCGGCGCTAATCTAGTTCGCCGCTCCGGACGTATCGACGGCGGGGCCAACGGCGAGTGTTAACGCCGGCGCCAGTTCACGGAGTGCCCGCCGGTACACGCCGCGCTTGAAGGCAATGACTTGACCTACCGGGTACCAGTAGCTGACCCAGCGCCACTCGTCGAACTCCGGCTTCTCGGTACCCCTCGTGCAAACGGCCTCGTCGTCCGCGATGAGGCGGAGCAGAAACCACTTCTGCTTCTGGCCGAGGAATCCCGGGGTGGAATCTCGGCGGCGAAGGCTGGCCGGCGTCCGGTACCGGAGCCAGCCCCGCGTACGGCAGCGCACCTCCACGTCGCTCTCGTCGAGCCCGACTTCCTCCTGCAACTCCCGGTACAGCGCTTGCTCGATGGACTCCCCCTGTTCGATCCCACCTTGCGGAAACTGCCAGGCGTCGAAACCGCCTACGCGGCGTCCCCAGAACACTTGACCACGATCGTTGTGCAGGACGATGCCGACATTGGGCCGGAAACCGTCACGGTCTAGCGCCACGAGCGTCCCTCCATCGCCCGATTGTTCCACAATGGTGCGCGCAACGCCTAGTGCGTCTCGCGAGTACGCGAGCCGTCCAAGAGCGATCCCAAGCGTTGTTCGAAATGCAACCTGCGTGTGCACAT
>JAGWBM010000006.1:10241-39879 GCA_021295895.1 Pseudomonadales bacterium | reverse complement strand
GCCGTCCAAGAGCGATTCGCGGCACCTACCGCAAAACTAGGTTCAAGTGTGCAGATGGGCGCTCGTCAAGAACGCTAGTTGCCCCGTCAGCGTCGAAATCTCGCCGCCCCGGCGCCAATCGAATGGGGCATTGTCCCATCGAGAGGATGGGAGATGCGCACGACCCTGTGAATGTGGTTCTCAAGCGGATTCTTGACATGACCGCCGGTTGACCGAAACAGTCCAAGCCTCTACGGTCCCGACGGTGCCATCGTCCACCGGACCGGAACGCAACCCAGCACATCCGGATCCTCGCCTGGAGGCTTTGCCGCAATGGAATCGACGACGCCAAGTACACCGTTCGTTTCGGATTTCAAGATCGACTGGTATCGCACTCCCGTCGAACGCGAGACGCTCGCCGAACTCATGCAACGCAACGATGTGCGCGGTTGGACGCAGACCATCTGCCACCTAGGCCTTTTCTTCGTCTCGGGAGGGTTGGCCTATCTCGCGTTCCTGACCATCGACGGTGCCAACTGGCCGTGGTCGGTTCCGCTCCTGGTCGTGGCTCTCTTCGTGCATGGAACCATCGGGCCTTTCATGGGGCTGATCGCCGTCCATGAGCTCCAGCACCGAACGGTCTTCCGATCGAGGGCGTTGAACGCGGTCTTCGAGAAGGTCTACGCGTTCATCAGTTGGTCGGACTACATCTGGTACCAGGAGAGCCACGCCATACACCATCAGGCCACCTGCCACGGCGACTACGACGGCGAAGTGCCGCTGCCGATCCGATTCAGCCTGCGGCGATGGCGGTTCTGGCTCGGCATCCTCGCCTGGGATCCCTACGCGACCTGGCAGAGACTGAAACTCGTCTGGCGTCACGCCAACGGTCATATACAGGGCGCTTGGTACAACCACGTCTTGCCCGAATCGAACAAGCCGCTGCGTCGCCGGCACCGCAACTGGGCGCGAACGCTGCTGATCGGCCACGCCCTCCTGGCGTTGGCTTTCATACTGGCCGGGTACGCGTTCCTGATCGTCGTCTACACCTTCGGCACGTTCTACTGCGCTTGGCTCGGACTTCTATGCGGACGACCGCAGCACTACGGCCTGAACCCCGACATACCGGACTTTCGCCAGAACACCCGGACGTTCACCTGTTCCTGGCTCCCGGCGTTCTACTACTGGAACATGCAATATCACCTCGAACACCACATGTACCCCGCCGTGCCGTTCTACAATCTGCCGAAGTTGCGCAAGGCCATCGAACACGACCTCCCACCCGCGCCACACGGGCTCATCGCGACTTGGCGGGAACTCCTGGAACTGCGCAAGAAGTGCATCAATGACCCCACCTACCGGTTCGTTCCCGAGTGTCCGCCGCCGGTCGCTCGTTCCCGAGCGGGACGCGAAGTGGGTCCGCAGCAGACCCCCGCGTCGTCAGCGGCCTAGACCATGAACCGGCTCGCCCGGGAGACGAGTCCCTACCTTCGGCAGCACGCGGACAATCCCGTGGACTGGTATCCCTGGGGCGACGAAGCCATCGAGCGGGCCCGCACCGAGAATCTGCCCATCCTGCTCTCCCTCGGCTACTCGTCCTGCCATTGGTGTCACGTGATGGCCCACGAGTCCTTCGAGGACGAAGGCACCGCGAGTGTGATGAACGCCCACTTCGTGAACATCAAGGTCGACCGCGAGGAACGGCCGGACCTGGACCGCATCTATCAGTTGAGCCACCAACTGTTGACCCGACAGGCCGGCGGCTGGCCGTTGACGGTTTTCATCGACCCGCCGACGCTGCTGCCGTTCTTCACCGGGACGTATTTCCCGCGGCAGCCTCGGTACGGTCTGCCCGGTTTCACCGACCTCCTGATGCGCATCAGCGAACGGTACGCGGCGAAGCGGGACGAGGTGAAAAGCCATGGCGAGCAACTCGCCCGGGTATTCGCGAATCTCGAGCAACTCGAGCACGAGTCCGAAGAGGACGACGAGACGTTGCTGGCGAGCGCACGGGAGCAACTCGAAACCATGTACGACGCCGCCGAAGGAGGGTTCGGCTCGGCACCGAAGTTTCCGATGCCAACGGCCATCGAACGCCTGCTGCGGCATTGGGCGCGAATCCATGCCGACCTCTCCTTGAGCGCCGACCGGCAGGCACTGAACATGGTTATGACCACCCTCACCAAGATGGCGCGGGGCGGCATCTACGATCACCTCGGCGGGGGTTTCTGCCGCTATTCCACCGACCGTCATTGGGTGATTCCGCACTTCGAGAAGATGCTCTACGACAACGGCTCGCTGCTCGCGCTCTATTCCGACGCCTTGGGACTCGGTTCGGACCCGCTGTTCGCCGGTGCCGTGCGCGAAACGGCCGACTGGATGACGCGCGAGATGCAGCATTCCGAGGGCGGCTACTTCGCCGCTCAGGACGCCGACAGCGAGGGGGTCGAGGGCAAGTTCTACGTGTGGCGGCGGGATGCCGTGAAACGAATCCTGGCAGAGGACGAATACCTCGTCGTCGAGACGCTCTACGGCCTCGACAAGCCCGCCAACTTCGAGGGCAAGTGGAACCTGCATCGGCGCGATGCCTGGCGGGCGGTCGTCGAACGGCTTTACCTCGACGAAGACCAGGCCACGGCGCTACTCGCGAGCGCCAAGGCAAAACTCTTCGCGGAGCGCGCCAAGCGTGCGCCGCCCGGCAAGGACGAAAAGGTGCTGGCCGCGTGGAACGGCCTCGCCATTCACGGCATGGCCAAGGCCGGCACCCGGCTCAAAGAGATCCGATGGATCCAATCCGCCGCCCGGGCCGCCGACTTCATCCGCACACGAATGGTCAAGGACGGCAGGTTGTACGCAACCTGGAAGGACGGGGAAGCCAGGCACGCCGGGTACCTGGACGACTACGCGAACATGCTGCACGGCATCCTGTCGCTGCTGGCGGCCCATTGGCGTGACGCAGATCTGGACTTCGCGACCTTCCTCGGCGACGCACTGCTCAACCACTTCCAGGATCCCGAAACCGGCGCGTTTTTCTTCACGGCCCATGACCATGAGAAGCTCATCCACCGGCCGAAACCCACCGCCGACGACGCCATGCCCCCGGGCAACGGCGTCGCGGCCCGAGCGCTGCTGGGTCTCGGGCATCTGCTTGGCGAACCCCGCTACCTCGACGCGGCGGCGCGGACCGTCCACTGGGGACGTGGGTTCATCGCGCAGCATGCGGCCAGCCACTGCACACTGCTCACGGCGCTGGAGGAATACCGCCATCCACCGGAACTGGTCGTCGTTCGCGGTCCACGCCCGGCGATCGGCGAATGGCTCGCCGCCGCCCGGGTCGGCTACCGACCTTCCCGCGTCGTGTACGGGATTCCGGACGACGCCGAGCGGCTGCCGGGTTACCTTCCACGACCGCGCCCGTTGCGTCTGGTCTCGGCGGATGCGGAACCCCCGATCTCGGCATACCTGTGCAACGGTTTGCAGTGTTCGGCACCCATCACAGAGCTTGCCGAATTCAAGACAGCGGTGGAGTAGCACGATTTGACCGATCGAAGGATCGCGCTGAACCGCGCCAACTGGAACGAGCGCACCCGGGTACATGCCGGATCGGACTTCTACGACGTGGCGGGCTTCAAGGCGGGTCGGATCACCCTGAACCGATTCGAACGTGCGGCCGTCGGCGACGTCCGCGGCAAGTCGCTTTTGCACCTGCAATGTCACTTCGGCCTCGACACCCTGTCCTGGGCGAGGCTTGGGGCGAAGGCGACCGGCGTCGACATCTCGGATGACGCCATCGGCCTCGCCCGAAAACTGAACGACGAAGTTGGCCTGGATACCGAGTTCCTTCGTTCCGACATCTACGACCTTCCACAACACCTCGATCGCGAGTTCGACATCGTGTACACGGCGATGGGTGTACTCGCCTGGCTTCCCGACCTGGACGCCTGGGCCGAGGTGGTGGCGCGCCACCTCAAGTGCGGCGGGCTTTTCTACCTCTTGGAAATCCATCCGGCCAGCCAGATATTCGACGACGAGACGACCCTCGACTCGCGGCGCGATCTCGGGGTCCGCTACCGGTACTTCCCCGATCCCGAGGGAATGGCCTTCCCCGGCGGCGCGCCCTCCTATGCCGGTGACGAAACCATCGAAACGTCATGCCACGAATGGCAGCACAGCATCGCCGAGATTCTCACCGCGCTGTTGCGCGCCGGCCTGCGCCTTACGTCCTTCGCCGAACACCCGGCCACGCTCTACAAGCAATTCCCCGGCATGGCCCAAGGCGACGACGGCCTTTGGCGGCTTCCATTCGACGGCGACTTTCTGCCGCTCGTCTTCGAGTTGACCGCCACCCGTTAGGGACGCCCTCGCGGCGTTCCGCGCACGCGCCAAAGCGACATCGCAGTTACCGTGCGGCCGCGGTGTGCGTCAGGTCGAGTTCACGCGCTGCCTTGACGTCGTCCAACCGACTGACCGGCAGGGTGTGCGGTGCGGTCTTGACCCGTTCGGGATCGGTTTGTGCTTCCGCGCGGATGCGAACCATGGCGTCGACGAAGGCATCGAGTTCCGCCTTGGTCTCAGTTTCCGTCGGCTCGATGAGAAAACACTCGGCGACGAGCAGCGGGAAATAGGTGGTTGGGGCGTGGAAGCCGTAGTCGAGCAGACGTTTGGCGAAGTCCATCGCGGTGACACCGAGCGTCTTGGCTTCGTTCCTGAACGTGATGATGAATTCGTGGCTCGCCCGCCGTTCCGGGTAGGCGAGTTCGAATCCTGCGTCGGCGAGTCGCACCATGAGGTAGTTGGCGTTCAGGGTCGCGTATTCGCCGACCCGGCGCATGCCTTCGCGGCCGAGCATCCGGGCGTAGGCCAGGGCGCGCAGCAGGATGCCGGCGTTGCCCATGAAGGCCGACAGGCGGCCGATCGATCCCGGGATCTCGTCGCGATCGACCCAGCGGTAGCGATCGCCGTCCCGGGCGACAACGGGCGTCGGGACGTGCGGCACGAGTCGTTCGCCGACGCCGACCGGGCCGGCACCGGGTCCACCGCCGCCGTGGGGCGTCGCGAAGGTCTTGTGAAGGTTCATGTGCAACACGTCGAAGCCCATGTCGCCGGGACGAACATTGCCGAGGATCGCGTTGAGGTTGGCGCCATCGTAGTAGAGAAGCCCGCCGGCGGCGTGCACCGCATCGGCGATCTCCCGGATACGGCGTTCGAAGACACCGCAGGTGGACGGATTGGTGAGCATGATTCCGGCGGTTTGGTCTCCGAGGGCGGCCTTGAGCGCGTCCATGTCCACGTCGCCATCGGCGCCCACCGTCACTTCGCGGACCTTGTAGCCGCACATCACGGCCGTGGCCGGGTTGGTCCCGTGGGCGGCCGTGGGGACCAGGATCTCCTGCCGTCCATCATCGCCCCGGGCGTCGTGCCAAGCGCGGATCATAGCCACCCCCGCGAATTCGCCTTGCGCCCCGGCCATGGGTGTCAGCGACACGGCGGCCATGCCGGTGACGTGCTTCAGGGTCTCCTGCAGATCGTATAGGCAGGCCAGGAACCCCTGGCTTGCCCATTCCGGAGCAAGGGGGTGGCGGTTCAGGAACCCCGGCAAGCTGGCGGCCCGATGCGCACCACGCGGGTTGTATTTCATCGTGCAGGAACCGAGCGGGTAGAACTGATTGTCGATCGAGAAGTTCTTCGCGGACAGGTTCGTGTAGTGGCGAACCGCCTGCAGTTCGGAGACTTCCGGAAGTCGCGGCGGTTCGGTACGCAGACACCTCGCGGGCAGGTCCGAGGTATCCCCCGCGCCCGGGGCCTGCGCGCTCGCCCGGCGTCCCGGGGCTCCGATGTCGAAGATCGTCTCGCCGGGCTTCATCCGTGGAGCACCTGCTGCAGGGCATCGCCAAACCGGGCGATGTCGGCGTCGGTACGCTTCTCGGTCGCACACACCAAGAGGCAGTTCCGAAGGTCGGACCCAAGATCGGAAGAGTACCTGCCAAGTGGCAGTCCGGCGATGATCCCGAGTTCGGCGACGGCGTCGGCTACGCGGTCCGCCGGCTGTCCCACGTCGATCACGTGCTCGTGGAAAAATCCGCCGGCGAAGTGTGACCGGACCCCTTTGACCACGGTCAGTGCGTCAACCAGTTCCCGCGTCCGTTCGTGGCACCGTGAGGCTACCTGTTTGAGGCCCATCGCCCCCACGATCGCGAGGTAGATCGTGGCCGCCGTCACGAGGAGCCCCTGGTTCGTGCAGATATTCGACCTGGCCTTGCCGCGGCGGATGTGCTGCTCGCGTGCCTGCAGGGTGAGCGTGAAGCCGGGCTGGTTGTCCCGGTCCACGGTGCGTCCCACCAAGCGGCCGGGAAGCTGCCGGACGAGGCTTTGGCGTGTGCACAGGAAGCCGAAGGAGGGACCGCCCGACGCCATGGGGATGCCAAGCGGCTGGCCGTCGCCACAGACGATATCGGCACCGTTCGCCCCCCATTTGCCGGGGGGCTTCAAGAGCGCGAGGGACGTGGGATTGACGACGGCAACGACCAACGCGCCGTTGTCCCTGGCCCAGTCGACCACCCCGTCCACCGGCTCGATCAGACCGAAGAAGTTTGGCTGCTGAACGACAACGGCGACCGGGGCACGCTCGTGCGCCATGCCGGCCAGGACGTCAAGGTCGATACGGCCGTCCATCGTTTCCGCCGACACCACTTCGATGCCCTGGTTGCGGGTCATGTTGGCGGCCGTGTCGACATAGTGCGGGTGGCAAGCGCCGGCAACGACGACTCGACGAAGCTCTCCGGTCCTGCTCGATGGATGGGCCCGGTTGGCTCGTACGGCCATGAGCACGGCCTCGCCCAACGCGGATCCGCCGTCGTAGACCGAGGCGTTGGACACGTCCATCGCGGTCAAAGCCGTGATCATCGTCTGGTACTCGTAGATCAGTTGCAGCGTTCCCTGGCTGGCCTCTGCCTGGTAAGGCGTGTAGGCCGTCATGAACTCGCCGCGCCCGGCAATGTCCCAAACCGCCGCCGGGATGTGATGGTCGTAGCATCCCGCCCCCGTGAAGCACGGTCCCACCTCGTCACGGCGCGCGCGCTCGCCCATCTCAACGAGCATGGTCATTTCGTCGACGCCTTCGGCAATGCCAGCGAACTGGGAGGTTTTTAGGGCGGGCTCGATCTCGTCAAATAGCGCATCGATGGATGGCGCACCGATGCTCTTCAGCATCGCGCGGACATCGTCGTCGGTGTGGGGTATGAACGGCATGGATCAAACCGCCGAGACGGTCAAGCGACTCAATCTTCGTCGTCCTCGGATTCGCAGTGCTGCTCGTAGCCATCCGCATCCAACAGGTCGTCGAGTTCCTCGACGTCCGTCGGTTCGACCTTGAAGAACCAGCCGTCACCGTAGGGGTCCTGGTTGACCATTTCCGGCGACTCCTCGAGCGTCTCGTTCACGGCGACCACCGTTCCGGATACAGGAGCGTAGACGTCCGCCGCCGCCTTGACGGACTCCACTACGCACGCCTCGGTTCCTGCGCTGACCTCGTCGCCCACCTGCGGCAGTTCGACGTAGACCACGTCGCCCAGCGACTGCTGGGCGAAATCGGATATGCCGACGGTGACCACCTCGTCGTCGATGCGAGCCCACTCGTGGCTCGGGGCATATCGAACATCGTCGGGTATTTCCGTCGGCATGTCGGATGTGACGTCGTTCATTTGAATACCTGCTTTCCATGCCGCACGAACGGCGGTCTGACAATTCGACCGGGGATCCCCGCGCCACGTATCTCGATCAGACAGTCCCCGGTAGCTTCGGGCGGGACCCGCGCGAAGCCAATACTGTACCCCAAGGTAGGGGAAAAAATACCGCTGGTGACGGCGCCGTCACCCGCATTTGTCTCGACTCGCTGGCCGTGGCGAATGACGCCTCTGCCGGTAAGCACCACACCCCTCAATACCCTTTCAAGCCCTCTTGCTCGCTGACGTGCTAGCGCCTCACGGCCCACGAAACCGCGCTCCGGTGGATCCCATGCCACGGTCCAGCCGAGGTTCGATTCAAGGGGGGACGTGGTTTCGTCCATGTCCTGACCGTAAAGCAGGAGTCCCGCTTCCAGGCGCAGCGTATCCCGGGCCGCGAGACCGGCCGCTACTGCCCCGGCGTCCGATAGCTGCCGCCACAGCGCGGCGGCCTGGTCGACCGGTAACGCCGCTTCGACCCCGTCCTCGCCGGTATAACCGGTACGGGCCACCATCCAGCCATTTCGCTCGCGTACGGAGAACGTTCGGAGATCCGCCACGTCCATCGACGTCGCGGCGCAAAACGTTCGCAACGCGTCGGGCCCCTGCGCGGCGATCAAGGCGAGGTCTTGACGTTCATGCAAGTCCACGCCGAAGTCGGCGGCGTGAGCATGCAGCCAATCGAGCACCTTCTCGCGCGTGGCGGCGTTGGACACCACACGGTATCCCGCATCCCGGCCGTAGACGATGACGTCGTCGATGATCCCACCGGACTCGTTGAGCAAAACGCCGTAGACCGCCCTGCCCGGTGCCGCCTTGCCGACGTCTCCCGCAAACACCCGGGCGAGCAGTTCGCGAGCGCACGTGCCCGTCACGTCCGTGATCGTCATGTGGGACACATCGAACAGACCCACGGAACGACGAACCTCGTGGTGTTCCGCGATCTGCGAACCGTAGTTGAGCGGCATCGACCAGTCGGCGAAGGGCACGATGCGCGCCTTCGCCGCCACGTGCTCCTCGTAGAGCGCTGTCCTTCGTGCGGCCATATCCACCACTCGTCCGCCGGCTGGCGCCACTATGTTGCCAGCACCGGCACCGCGTTTGACCCGCCGCGCCATGCGCGAGTTTCATGTCAGCCTGAACGGAGTTGTCCGGATCCCGGCGGGGGTGCCGACTCGCCGCCGAGCATGGCCTGACTGAAGGCCATGGGGCCGAGCCCCATCGCTTCGCGAACCAACTGCGCCTTGATCCCCAACCTGGCGTCGATGAACCGCACACCGACGTTCCTGGCCAGGCGCATCCAGGGATTGCCGGCGTGGGGACCGCAGTAGGCCTCGAGGAGCGCACGCATCGACGCCATCACGAGCTTGGAGCGAGTTCGCCGTTCCCGGGCGAATCCGCGCCACCGACCCCGTGCGCCCAGGTCGGAATGGGTGGCGCCGGCCACGAGGGCGCGTACGTCCTCAAGGCCCACGTTGACCCCTTGGCCGGCCAGCGGATGCAGCGTTCGAGCCGCGTCCCCGATGACGAGTATCCTGGGGTTCGGGTTGAAGTCGGCCGCCAGGGTTTGGCGGACGGGGAACGAAAGCCGCCGGTCCACGGCAAGGAAATCGCCCAACACGCCCTCCGTCTCCTCGCAAAGCGCCGTGCGGAAGGCTTCGTCGCCCATGGATTGCAGGCGCTGGCTCTCCGCCTCCGACGTCGTCCAGATCACCGAGACGGTTTGGTGCGACTTGGACTCCGGCCCGTCGGCGCGGTCGGGAAGGGGTAGGAGCGCAACTGGCCCGCTACGGCCGAAACGTTGGTAGGCAACGTTTCCATGCGGTTTCGCGGCCTGTGCAACGGTGGCGACGGCGCGTTGGCGTCCCCCCCGGTAGGGAGGTTCGACGCGCTGAGAGGTATCCGCGAGCTGGCGGACGATACTGTCGGCGCCGTCCGCGCCGATGACCAGTCGGGCGTCGACGTCGGGCCCCGCGACGAACACGGTATCCCGCCTCTGTATGAGTCCGGTAACCGACATCTGCGGAAGGATGTCCAAACAATCCGACGCGACATCCCACAGCCCGGTCGTCAGCACGCTGTTCTCGGCGACACGGGCGATCGCATCGTCACCGGCGAAACGCAACGACCCGGATCCGTCGTATTCCCAGACGTATATGGCCTCCACCGGCGCGAGGTCCGCATCGTCAATGGCGCCGAGAGCACGCAGACAGTCCACCGAACCGGGAGCGAGCGCAACGGAGCGAAGATCGAATCCCAAGGCGCCCCGAAGTCGCTCCGGTGGCGACCGCTCGACGAGCGCGATCCGGTACCCGTCCCGGGCCAAGGCGACGGCCGCGGCGAGACCTACAATTCCCGCTCCGACAACGGCGGCGTCGTAGACCGGTTCTCGAATAGCCACGCTAGCGAGTCTGTCAGTATCGTCGAACGGCGCGCAATAGCTGTCCACGGTACAAACGCGTCGTTTGTTGCCTGGCGGTTATCGCCATCTCGCGGCGCGCCGGCGATTTCTCGCGTAAGCGAAAATCTCCGGGCGACCGTAAAGCCCTCGCGTCGCATGCCTTCACAAGCGGGCTCGATCAGGCCAAACTAGGAACCATGCTCACGGACGACCTCAACGCGCTCGAAGCGAAAATCGAAGAACTGATCGGGCTCTGCGAATCCCTTGCCAACGAAAACCGGGCCCTTCGCGAGCGAAATCGTGCCTGGGCCGCCGAGAAGTCCGATCTCGTCGAGCGCAACGAACTCGCACGAAGCAAGATCGACGCACTCATCGACCGGTTGAAGTCGATGGATGTGGCGTAGTTGGGGAGGGAATGATGAGCGACTCGACCACCACCATCGGCATCCGGATACTCGACAACGAGTACCGGGTGAGTTGTCCGGAATCGGAGGCCGACGAACTCGCCGCCGCCGCGCGCGATCTCGACCAACGCATGGCCCGGATACGCGATACCGGCAAGGTCTTCGGCGTGGAGCGGATCGCGGTCATGGCGGCACTCAACGCCATCCATGACAACCGCCGCCTACAACGGGCGGGCGGCACCGGTGACCAGCAAACGCCGGACAAGGTGACTGAACTGACGAAGCGCGTGGAGGAGGTCATTCAAGCCAACAAGGACTCGGGCAGCGTTTCCTGAGTTCTGCTGGCCCCGAGGCGGCCCGCGAGTTTGTTCCATCCACCTGCGGTTTTGTGTCTATACTTGGGTCGTCTCCTGGGGTGCCGGCCAGCTTCCGTCATCCTTGAGCCGTTATAGAAACCTAAGGAGATCTGGCGTCGGCGCCGGTGTGCAGACCCAACCGATCACCCGCGAGCTTGGTCCCGCGGGAGTTCGCGGGAAGCCTTAAGAGCCGCCCGGATCCCCGCCTTGAACCGGAACGGTTCAGGGTAACCAAGCAGCCGCATCACCGGGAGACAAGCTGCGCTAGCAGCGCCGCAGCAGCCCCCGCGCAGATGCTGCCCGAACGGGCGCTGGCCAACGGGCGCGGCCGCACTCTCTTGGCACAAGGGCGCGAAGGTGTCGGATGCCACCAGGCAAAAAACAATCCCTGCGCAGGGCATATCGCGCGGCACGTCGTGCACTCTCCCCGATCGACCAACGCGGGCATTCACTTGCCATCGCCGCCGCGGTCATGGGACGCCTCGACGACGAGGCGACGGTCGCCGGCTACCTTGCCCGCGACGGCGAGGTCGACCTCATGAACGTGATCGAGCGGTGCTGGCGGCGACGCATCGTCGTCGCCGTGCCCGTGCTCAGCGGGCGCGAGATGCGCTTCGCCGCCTACCGTTGCGGCGCGCCGTTGGCGCGCAATCGATTCGGCATCGCCGAGCCCGCGCAGCCCGAGTTCGTAACGCCCACCGTCGTCCTAGCGCCCCTGGTCGCCTTCGACGGAAATGGCCGCCGACTTGGCATGGGCGGCGGCTACTACGACCGCTTCTTCGCGGCCACACCCAACGCCGCACGCATCGGCATCGCCCACGAGTGTCAACGCGCTCGCGAGCTTCCAGCCACGCCTTCGGATGTCTCGTTGACTGCCGTGGTCACGGAAAACGGGTGGCAGTCGTTTTGACGTCTTCCTGAGATAGCGGATACTCCGGCCATGGCGGTACGCAAGATCATCCGCATGGGCCACCCGGCCCTTCGCCGACCTGCGCTGAACGTTGCGCGGGACGATCTCGGCAGCGAGGCACTTCATCGCCTGGTTGCGGACATGATCGACACGTTGCACGACTATGGCGGCATCGGCCTCGCTGCCCCCCAGATCAACGAGGGCATTCGCCTCGCCATCGTGGAGGTTCCCGGAGGACCGACCCGTCATGGCGAGTTGGCCGAGCAACCGCTGGCCGTCTGCGTCAATCCCCGCATCGAGGTTCTCGATCCCGTCACCGAAGGTCATTGGGAGGGCTGCCTGTCCGTCCCCGGCTTGCGCGGCTACGTCGAACGTCCACGTGGAATCCGAGTGTCCTACGTCAACCTGCGCGGCGAGGAACAGCGCATCACCGCCCACGGCTTTCTCGCCACCGTCTTCCAGCACGAGTTCGACCACCTGGACGGCAAGCTCTACATCGACCACATCGACGATCCGCACCGACTGGTCTTCGAGGAGGAATATGCACGCTACGTGCTTCCGATCGAGGAACCGACACCCAAATGACCCCACGCGTCGACCAGGAAGCACTGAAACGAACGGTCGCACTGGCGGCCGTCGACGCCGTCGCGGCGTCGCTCGGGGCCGGCCAGATCGTCGGCGTCGGTACGGGCAGCACCACCAACCATTTCATCGATGCCTTGGCGAAACTGAAGGACCGCTTCGAAGCCGCCGTGTCCAGCAGCATTGCCAGCGCCGAGCGCCTTGCCGCCCACGGCGTTCGTGTCGTCGACCTGAACGATGCCGAGACGATCGCCGTGTACGTGGACGGTGCCGACGAGGTCGAACCCGGCGGCGCCCTCATCAAGGGCGGCGGCGGTGCGCACACCCGGGAGAAGATCGTCGCCGCGGCCGCGGATCGGTTCATCTGCATCGTCGACGACAGCAAGATGGTCGACACGCTCGGCGCGTTCGGGGTGCCGGTGGAAGTGGTTCCGATGGCGCGTCGCTCGGTGGCAGGCCGGCTTCGAGCCCTCGGGGGCGACGTTCGCGAGCGCACCGGCTTTGTCACCGACAACGGCAACGGTGTGCTCGACGTGCACGGCCTTGCCATTACCGACCCGGATGCCCTCGAGACGCGAATCAACAACCTCGCCGGCGTCGTGGAAAACGGCATCTTCGCGGCCAATCGACCGGATCTCGTGCTAGTCGGCGCCCCCGACGGGATTCGAGAATTCGCGCCGCCGTAGGGGACGCCCTTGCGGCGTCCCTTGCTAGGCGCACCGATGGCGTGGGGAACGGTGGGCGGGTGCCGGCGCGTCTCTTCCGGAGGCAACGACCGCTCAACCTGACAAATTCTCTACCGCCGCCCCGTTATCAGGGGATCGAGGGAAAGGGCACTCTGGACTCCGACCTCTTCAGACGAGACAATCCGGCTCCCCTACTTGATTGTCACTGGACACGCCAAAGTCTCGTCTAGCCTCCAACTGCTGGAGAAGCGCATGACTGACTGTTGAGATACCGCAAAGCGGCGTTAGTGATTGGAGAGGTGGTCGCATGGAAGATGCGAATCCAGCCATCGAGTCCGCCCTTGCCGAGCTCCGCCGCCAATGGGGTATCGACCTACAGCGTGCGCACGCAGTCGTCGCTTTGCTCGTATCCGCCAAGCCTGTATCGATGGCAGACCTAGTCGTGAAGACTGGTTTGTCTCGCAGTTCTATCAAAGGAATCGCACAAACCCTTCGCCCATTCGTCCAGGAACTTTCGGCGGGTTTCACCATGCAGAGGGGACACCATAGAGCCGTTTCCGAGGTTCTTGGGGCCGCCCGACCTTCGCCGCTCACCGCAGTTAACCAATCTGCAATTCTCTCGAAACTAAGCGAGATCCTCTCAGATCGACCGCCGCCGACCTGGCAGCTAGACCATGTGCCCGCGACAACCGAGACCGTGTGGCGGCGAGCAACATACATGCACGATACGTTCAACCTCCACGACGCTACCGTGGTGATGGTGGGGGATCAAGACATGACCTCTATCGCGCTGGCGCTGATTTCCCCATCCACCGACATCGTGGTGGTCGACATCGACGAACGTATCCTTTCATTCATTCATTCAATTAGTCACGCGTTCGCGCTCCGGATCAGGTCCGTTTTTTCTGACCTGCGCATTTCCTATCCACGTTCATTGCTGCAACGCTGCCATCTCGCTTTCACCGATCCGCCGTACACCGAGGAAGGACTGCGTCTCTTTCTCCAGCGCGCGGTGCAATCCTTGGTGCGAGGAGAGCCTACGCGTGTGCTCCTAGCCTACGGATTTGGTGATCGTCAACTTGCTAAGGCGTACAAGGCGCAATCTGTCATTCACAGCCTGCGATTCGTTCATCACGCGATGTTGCCTGATTTCAACCACTACGAAGGTGCGCAAGCTATCGGGAGTCGGAGTGACCTCTACGTTCTGGAACCGACGTCACGCTCCTTTGCAGCATCGCGGGACGTAAACGGGAATGAGCCCATATACTCAAAAGGGCCAGAGGGCCGTAGTGCCAGCATCCGAGGCTTGCCGTCGGAGCTCCTAAGTGTGCTACCGGAACCGATGGACGGGCTTCTCGTGGGCAATCCGCTACCAAACATTACAGCTAACCAAAGGGTGTCCATCGACACGTTCATCCGGGAACGATTCGTAAACGCCCGCGCCCAACGTATAGTCGTCAACGCATATCCAAGCTTCGGGAACTACCTGTTGCGACTCTGTCTACATGCGAACGCCCACAACATCACTTTGATTGGTACGTGGCGCGCGGTCGCAAAGCTCAGACGGCTACCGTATAGAGAGTTGGTTCAGCTGAAGTACCGGGAGGCATGGTACAGGCAGGTTGGCAACGCAGGAATTCTCACTCTAGCGCCAAGAGAGGCATTGGACATGCATGCTAGAGACTCGGTCATGATGCAGCTACTCCGCAAACCGGCAGCGCGTTTGGGATCAGCTTGGCGCGAGTCGCTCATTAGGTATTTCCGTAAGCGGGATGTAGCTATTACGAAGAATGAAGCAAGGGGCGTGATTGCGGACACCGAGATTGGCGCGATCCATGGCGAGTCCTACCTGGTCGAACTACCAGAGGTCATGTTGTTTGGACTCAGGGATGCTGTCGCGCGGACAATCGAATTGCTCGAGGGCGTCCACTGTAAGCCGTGATCCCTGTGTGGATCTTGCAGACTTGCCCCAGAAGCGCGTCGCACGCGGCTTGTTGAGGTGACGCGGAGACGCTGTGGGCGATCATCGCGGCGCACGGGGTGAAGTGCGGGTCGGCGCGCCGCATGCGGCGCGTTAGCGCGCACAGCGAATGGCGAAGGCGCGTCCGTTGGACGCGGTCGGTCCGGCTTTGGGGCGCTACTGGACCCGTTCGCGTCCCCGATCGGGGAGTAGCTTTCCCGGATTCATCACACCGTTGGGATCGAGCGCATCCTTCACGGCGCACATGATCTCGATCTCGGCGGCGCTGCGCGAGAACTTGAGGAAGTCCCGCTTCAGCAACCCCACCCCATGCTCGGCGGAGATACTCCCACCGCGGGATGAGACCAGCTTGAACAACTCCGGACTGATGGCGTCACAACGCGCGTAGAAATCGCCCGCGGTAAGGCCGGGCGGCTTGAGGATGTTGAGGTGCACGTTGCCGTCGCCGATGTGGCCGAACCAGCAGATCTCCAGATCGGGATAGAGCCGGCCCACCGCCTGGTCCACGTCGTCGAGAAAACCGGGCACATCGGCGATCCGGACCGCAAGATCGTTCTTGTACGGGGTCTCCGGCGCAATGCTCTCGGTGATTCCCTCCCGTAGTGCCCACAGCGCACGTGCTTGCGCATCGGACTGGCTCATCACGCCGTCGCTGACCCAACCGGCCGCCAACGCGTCCTCGAAAGCCGCCAGCGCCGCCGACTCGTCGTCCCCATCGAACTCCAGGAGCGCGTAGAAGGCCGACGACGAACCCAGCGGGCGCGCAAGCGACCGGTGTCGAGTCACCCTTTCCACGGCGAGTTCCGAGAAGAACTCGAACGCCGACAACGTCGCACCGGCCTGGAACCGCGTCAGTACGCTCAGAATGTCCTTCATCCGATCGAGTCCGAGTACCATGACGCGACTCGGTGCGGGACGTTCGGTGAGTCGCAACTCGGCCTCGACGACAAATCCGAGAGTACCTTCCGAGCCAATGAAGAGGTGCCGCAGGTCGTAGCCGGTGGCGTTCTTGACCAAGGCGCGGTTGAGTTCCAGCACCTCCCCGGTGCCGGTAACCACCGTCAGGCCGGCGACCCAATCGCGGGTCATTCCGTAGCGAATCACGTTGATGCCACCGGCGTTGGTCGCGACATTGCCGCCGATCTGGCTCGAGCCCGACGACGAGAAGTCGACCGGGTAGTACAAACCCTTGTCCTGGGCGAAGGCATGCACGGCGGCGGTGACGACCCCCGCCTGGCAGCGCACGACCCGATCGGCCGCGTTGAAGTCGAGGATGCGGTTCATCCGGTCGAAGGAGACCACCACCTCCCCTCGGCTCGCGACAGCGCCGCCCGACAAACCGGTTCGCCCGCCGGACGGCACCAAGGCGAAACCCTCCTCGTTGGCCAGACGCGTGATGGCCACGACCTCCGGCACCGTCTCGGGAAAGACCACCGCCCCGGGCGCGACGACGAAAGTTCGGGTCCAGTCGCGACCCCAGTTGTCAAGGTCGTCGCGAGCCGTGGTCACCCGCCGCGGCCCGAGCACCTCCTTGAGTCTTTCGATCATTCGGGATGCGGCACACCCGTGCGTCCCTCGAGCACGGCCACCGCCGGCAGCGTCACACCGGCCAGGTACTCGAGGAACGCGCCGCCGCCGGTGGATTGGTAGGAAATACCCTCCCCCACACCGTACTTCTCGATGGCGGCCAGCGTGTCGCCGCCACCAGCGACCGAATAGGCATCGGCGGTCGCTATGGCTTCCGCCAAGGCGCGGGTGCCCTCGCCGAACTGGTCGAACTCGAAAACGCCCAACGGGCCGTTCCAGAGGATCGTTCCGGCATTGGCCACGAGGTCGGACAGTCGCCGCGCCGTTGCCGGCCCGATGTCGAGGATCATCTCGCCGCCGCCGACCTCACCGCAAAGCCGTAGCCGGGCGGGCAGGCCTGCGTCGATCGCGGTCGCGGTCATGAGATCGACCGGTATCGGCACCTCGACCCGGGACATGATGCGCCTCGCGACGGCGACCTGATCGGGTTCGGCCAACGACGCCCCGATCCGCACCCCGCTCGCCAGCAGGAAGGTATTGGCGATGCCACCGCCGACAACGATCGAGTCCGCAACACGGGTAAGCGACTCGAGAACGGCAAGCTTGGTCGAGACCTTCGCCCCGCCGACGACCGCGACCAGCGGCCGTGCCGGTTCGTCGAGGACGCGGCCCAGGGCATTCAACTCAGCGGCCAGCAGCGGGCCTGCGCAGGCTACGCCGGCCGCCTCGGCAACCCCCACGGTGGATGCATGGGCTCGATGCGCGGTTCCGAAGGCATCCATGACAAATACGTCGCAAAGCGCCGCAAGTCGTCGCGCAAGCACCGGATCGTTCGCCGTCTCCCCCGCCTCGAACCGGATGTTCTCGAGCAGCACGACTTCGCCAAAGTCGACATCGACGCCGTTCTCCCATTCGTCAACCAAGCGGACAGCGCAGCCGAGGGCATCGCCGAGGGCCGCCGCCACCGGCGCCAGCGACAAGGCCTGATCACGCTCGCCCGGACGCGGGCGACCCAGGTGGGACACCAACACCACGCCGGCCCTCGACGTCATGCAGTGGCGGATGGTCGGGAGTGCCGCCTCGATACGGGCGTCGTTGGCGACGCCGCCGTCCGTCAAGGGCACGTTGAGGTCTTCCCGGACGAGAACCCGTTTCTCCCGGATGTCCAAGTCTGCGAGCAACGGAATCGCCATCAGCCTGAGCCTACCAGACTGTCGTCTCCGCAACGCCAAGGCGCAGCGGAGACGCCATGCCCGAGAAACCGTTGGCGCGGCCAACACGGGTACAATGCGTCCCTTTTGGCCCACGTGGGCGGGATTCTCAATGTCTGACTACTCGGTATTCACTTCCGAGTCGGTATCCGAAGGCCATCCGGACAAGATGGCCGACCAGATCTCCGACGCCGTTCTCGACGCCATGATCGCGGCGGATGCCGAGTCGAGGGTTGCCTGCGAGGTACTCCTGAAGGACGACCTCGTCGTGGTCGCCGGCGAATACCGATCCGGCGCGGACGTGGATATCGATGCACTGGCAAGGCGTGTCATCGACGACATCGGCTACGGCGACCCGGAGAGCGGCTACGACCTAGCTTCGGCGCGGGTGATGAATGTCCTTGGGCATCAGTCCGCCGAGATCGCCCAAGGTGTCGACGAGACGTCCGACCACGAGCAGGGCGCGGGGGACCAGGGCCTGATGTTCGGCTACGCCACCGACGAGACGGACGTGCTGATGCCCGCCCCCATCACCTACGCGCACCGACTCATGCGCCGACACGCCGAGGTTCGCCGCGCCGGGATCGACTTCCTGCGCCCCGATGCCAAGAGTCAGCTGTCTTTCCGCTACGACGCCGACGGCTCCCCCGTCGCCGTGGACGCGATCGTCGTCTCGACGCACCACTCGCCTTCGGTGGACAACCCGACGCTGCACGAAGCGGTCATGGAAGAGATCATCAAGCCCGTCGTACCGGGCAACTGGCTCACCGCCGATACGAAGCGGTTCATCAACCCGGCCGGAAGATTCGAGACCGGCGGCCCGATCGCCGACTGCGGGCTGACCGGGCGCAAGATCATCGTCGATACCTACGGCGGCATGGCGCGCCACGGCGGCGGTGCCTTCTCCGGCAAGGATCCCTCCAAGGTGGACCGCTCCGCCGCCTACGCGGGCCGCTACGTCGCCAAGAACATCGTCGCGGCCGGACTCGCCAAGCGCTGCGAGATCCAGATCAGCTACGCCATCGGCACGGCGGAGCCGACCTCGGTGAGCGCAAATACGTTCGGCACGGGCGCCATTTCCGAGGAACGGATCGTTCAACTGATTCGTGCATGTTTCGATTTGAAGCCGCGGGGACTCATCGACATGCTGGATCTCAAACGGCCGATCTACCGGCCTACGGCCGCGTACGGACACTTCGGTCGCGAGGAAGAGACCTTTACCTGGGAGAGAACGGACAAGGCCGAGGAACTGCGCGCAGCCGCCAACGGCGCGTAGCGAACGCCATTCGGGTGGACCCGAATCCGACACGCGACCACAAGGGTCGTGCGGGCGACCACAAGGGTCGCCCCAGGGTCGCCCCTACGGTCCACAGCCGTTCGCGGAGTCGGGCTCTGAACTTCGCGTTGTCAAGGCCGCAGAGCCCGGAAAACCCGTCGACATGACGCAGATCAGCTTCGAGTTCTTCCCCCCGCAGACTCCCCGGGGAAGGGCCAACCTGGTGCGCACGGCGAAAGTGCTGGCGCGTTTCCAACCCACCTTCTACTCGGTGACCTACGGTGCCGGCGGATCGACCCGAGAACGAACATTCGACGCGGTCGTAGCGCTTCGCGAGTCCGGCATCAACGCCATTCCACACCTGTCCTGGGGTGGGGACAAGGAGGACGCGGTCGTCGCCCTGCTCGGGGACTATCTGGCGCTCGGCGTAGACCGCGTCGTCGCCTTGCGCGGCGACCTGCCGTCGGGTGCGGGCACTTCCCGACAGCTCCGCCATGCCGACTCGCTGGTACGCCTGATCCGATCTCGGATCGACGCGCCACTCGACATCGAAGTCGCCGCCTATCCCGAGGTGCATCCCGAGGCGCCCTCCGCGAGCGCGGACATCGACTTCCTGAAGGGTAAGATCGATGCGGGGGCCACCGGCTGTATCACGCAGTATTTCTACAACGCGGAGGCCTACTTTCACTTCCGCGACCGCTGCGGCGGGGCGGGAATCGGCGTTCCGATCATGCCCGGTATCATGCCGATCAGCAACTACGAGACCCTGGTCAGGTTCTCGGCCAAGGCGGGGGTCGACATCCCCCGTTGGATCCAACGTCGCATCGACGAAATACACGGCGACAACGAGGCCTTGCGCGCGTTCGGAGCCGACGTCGTGGCGAGGTTGTGTCAACGGCTGCTGGATGGCGGCGCGCCGGGTCTCCACTTCTACACGTTGAACAAAGCCCCTCCCACTGAAGCGGTCGCCGAGAAGATCGGACTACCGTCACCGAGCGGCTGATCTCAATCGCCGACGCGGCTCGCGTAGCTCGCCAGGATCCTGTTCAGTCGTTCGATCGTCTCGACGGCACCCTGCAGCGTGACCGCCATTCGGCGCAGTTCAGGATCGGCGTTCCTGTCGGCAATCGAACGAACCAACGCCAACTGTCCACGCAGGTGATCGCCGACGGCCTCCCAGGCATCGACTAGGACGGGCAGCTCACTCGGGGGCGCCTCGCTGACCTCCGCGTGCGCCTCGAAGAAGCCCGGCTTCACCAGGGTGCCATCGTCACGCACCGTCAGCAACGGCGGCTGGTCTGCCGACGGTTCCTGCGACGGTCCGGCGTCGACGAATTCCAAATCGGTCAATCCCGACGCGGCGACGTCGAGTCGCGTCACCACCTCGTCGACCTCGCCTTCTTCCGTGGCGGGATCGCCAATTCGACCTGCGGCGTCGGCGAGGGCGGCGGCAACGGCTGCGTTGGGTTCGACAGTACCTTCCCCGACGCGGTCGATCAGGTTCGAGGCTGCTCGAACGAGTTCGGCGAGGCCCCCCACGCCGGATTGGACCGCGTTGGCGTAGCGGGCCAGCAACTCGGCCCGGACGCCGGCCAGGGCGCGTCGGTCCGCCGGGTCGTCACGCCACGCCGCGATCGCCGAGTCCATGGGATCTCCGGTCGCGTCGCTGTCGGCCGATCGCCCCACGCGCAGCTCTCCTTTCCCGCAAACGCCCGCGTACTTCCGCCGCTGGCCACCTGGTTTCCCGTCGCGTATGTTCCCTGCAAAACCGCCGCCACGGCAAGACATGGTGCATATCGCGTTCATCATAGACCCGATCGCGTCGTTGAACGTCGCCAAGGACTCCACGCTCGCGATGATCCGCGCCGCCCAGCGTCGCGGTTGGCGTGTCTCCGTGCTCGGTCAGGGCGACCTTGCCCTGCAGTACGGACGCGTCGTGGGGTGGATGAGGGACTTGGCGCTTACACCCGAAGCACTTGGGAATCTCGACGCCGCGGACCCCAACGACTATTACCGGCTTGGACCCGAAGGTCGCACGGCCCTTGACGACGTCGACATCGTGATGATGCGCAAGGATCCGCCGTTTGACATGGAATACGTCTACGCCACCTACCTGCTCGAACGCGCGCGTGATGCGGGTGCGGTGGTCGTCAACGATCCGCGAAGCCTCCGCGACTGCAATGAGAAGTTCTACGCCACTGCCTTCCGGGATTGCACGCCACCCCTCGTGGTGGCAACTCGCGAAGACATCCTGCTCGACTTCCACGCCGAATACGGCGACGTGGTGTTCAAGAAGCTCGACGGCATGGGCGGTACGAGCATCTTCCGGGTCCGCCCGGACGATCCCAATCTGCGGGTGGTGGTCGAGACGCTGACCGGCAACGGCTCGACGCCGGTGATGGCGCAACGGTTCATCCCGGCAATCAGCGAGGGCGACAAGCGCATCCTGTTGATCGACGGCGAGCCAGTACCCTACGCCCTCGCCCGTATTCCGAAGCCCGGCGAGACTCGGGGCAACCTGGCCGCTGGCGGTGCCGGCGTCGGTCAACCCTTGAGCGAGCGCGATGCCACGATCGCCGCCCGGGTGGCGCCCGACCTGCGCGAACGTGGGTTGCGATTCGTCGGCATCGACGTGATCGGCGACTTCCTCACGGAGATCAACGTCACCTGTCCGACCTGCATCCGCGAACTTGACCGGCAATTCGGGCTGGACATCGCCGGCGACCTGCTGGACCGGCTTGCGGAGCCCTCAGCCGGGGAGCGCGCGGGGCTTGCCCCTCGCAATAAGGAGCTACGTTGAACATCGACGCGACCGTCGCAGGTGATCGGCGACGTCTGGCAGTCTGCCTACTCGTCGCCGGAGCATTGCATGCCGTCGTTTTGCTGGCCATCGAGATTCCCGACGTGCGGCCCCCCGACCGGCTGCCAACGATCGACATGCGGCTGGGTCAGAAACCGGCCGAAGTCCCGCCACCGGACGATGTCGATGTCGAAACGAACAGCGCCGACGAGGCGCCTAAGCCGGTCGCGACCCAAGCACCACCCGAAAGAATCCCGTCACCATTGCCCGCGCCTGAAGTCCAGCCCGAGCCGCCGGAAACCGAGCCGGCGGCAGAGCCCCGGCCGAGCGTGCTGGCGGACGCGACGACGCGCGACCTCGCGCGTGCGATCACGGCGCAAGCCCAGGAACTGTCCGCGCGGCATCGCCATGAACGCGGAGCCGACGAGTCGTCGAGGATCCGGCGCCTGGTCAACCCGCCGAGCGACGATCCGGAACTCGCCTACTACCTGGACTCCTGGCGACGCAAGGTGGAACGCGTCGGCAACATCAACTACCCGAGGGAAGCCCGAGTACGCGGTCTATCGGGAACGCTTCGGCTGCTCGTGGTCATCGACCCCGACGGAGAACTCCAAGACGTTCGCGTGCTCGCGTCGAGTGGCCATTCGCTGCTCGACGACGGTGCCGTGCGGATCGTCAACCTCGCCGCGCCGTTTTCTCCGTTCACGACGAGCATGCGTGCTCGCATCGATTTGCTGGAGATCGAGCGCACGTGGCGGTTCCGAAAGGATCGCCTCACCCCAATGCCGTGAGCGCCCACACCCGGGCCCTGGGGCGCTGAGACACACATGAATATGGCTGGCCCGCGTCGGGGCCGTGCGATGGCATTCGTAGGGCGCGCCCTGGGCGCGCCCCCGCCCGTCTTGCCCCGGCGCGGACTCGAGACCAACACCGGCGATCGCCGGCCGGCAAAACGTCTGCGCAAATGGCGAGCGACGTTTGTAAACTTGCCCCATGCAACGAAGCTGCGGGAGAGGCGAATGCACGCCGGCGAGTTCCTGATCAGCATGCCCAAGCTGCGAGGCAGCTATTTCGGCGACTCGTTGATCTATCTTTGGGCCCACGACGAGGATGGCGCCCAGGGCCTGGTCGTCAATCATCCCTTCGACCTGACCCTCGGCGAGTTGATGAAACAACTGCAGTTGCCTGCGGCGACGAACCTGGCCGGCAAGGTCGTATCCGGCGGCCCGGTGGAACCGAACCAGGGCTTCATCCTGCACACCGACGACGTTAGCGTGGAGGGAAGCGAAAGCAGCGGTGTCGGCCTGACCGTCTCCTACAGCCGCGAAATGCTCGAATTGATCGCCGCCGAGCGCGGGCCGAACCGCTTCCTGCTCGCCTTGGGATATGCCGGATGGGGCGCGGGGCAACTCGAAGAGGAGTTGGCCGACGGCGCATGGCTGACCGCCCCGAGTTCCCACGACGTGCTGTTCGAGACACCGTTCGAACAACGTCTGGATACGGTCGCCCACGAACTCGGTATAGATTGGCGGCTGTTCGCCTCCGATGGCGGCGAGGCATGAGCCCCTCGACCGGGAAGGGAGGCGGTACCGCGCTGGTCTTCGACTTCGGTACGAAACACATCGGCATCGCGGTCGCCGAACCCCAGGCCGACCTCGCCCGGGGGCTTACGACCATCCCCGCCAAGGCGGGCGAACCGCACTGGCAGGCTCTCGATCCCGTGGTGAAGGAGTGGCAACCGGAGCGCCTGGTCGTTGGACTGCCGATCAACATGGACGGGACCCCGAGCGAAGGCTCCGTCCAAGCGCGACGCTTCGGGAAACGCCTCGCGGCGCGCTACGCACTGACCGTCGACTACGCCGACGAGCGCCTGTCGACCTTCGAAGCGATTTCCCGCGGTGCACCGGCGGACGCCGCCCACACCCAAGCGGCGCAGGTCATCGGCGAGACCTGGCTCAACGAACGCGTACCGTAGCCGGGAACCGGGCGTTCTCGCGAGCCGTCTCCTCGCCGATCACACCGTTCGCCACCAATCGTTCGAGGCTCTGGTCAAGGGTTTGCATACCCGATGCCGACGACGTCTGCATCGCGGAGTAGATCTGCGCGATCTTCTGTTCCCGGATCAGGTTCCTGACCGCCGTCGTCGCCACGAGGATCTCATGGGCGGCGACTCGCCCGCCGCGCGCCGGGAGCGTTCCTCCACCCTCCCTCCGGTCGGTGCCTTCACGACATCTCAATAGCGTCTGCCAGACCACGGCGTGGAGGGACTCCGACAGGATCGAGCGTATCGTCTCCTTCTCCCCGGCCGGGAACACGTCCACGATCCGGTCCACGGCCTTAGGGGCCGATGGCGTGTGCAGCGAGGCGAAGACCAGGTGACCCGTTTCAGCGGCGGTCAGTGCCAGACGAATGGTCTCGAGATCCCGCATTTCGCCGATCAGGATCACGTCCGGGTCCTCGCGTAGCGCCGCGCGCAACGCATCGGCGAGGGCGTGGGTATCCCGACCGACTTCGCGTTGGTTGACGAGGCAGTGCCGTGGTTCGTGGATGAACTCGATCGGATCCTCGATGGTGAGGATATGCTGGCGACGTGTCGCGTTGACATGGTCGATCATCGCGGCGAGCGTCGTGCTCTTGCCCGAGCCGGTCGGACCCGTCACCAAGACCAGGCCGCGCGGGGCTGCGGCAAGCCGCTGGAACGTCGGGCCGAGCCCCAGATCCGACAACGTCGGGACGGTCGTCGGGACGGCTCGACACACGGCGCCGGCACCGCGATGGGACTGGAAGACGTTGACGCGGAAGCGGCCCACCGATGGCACCGACAAGCAGAAGTCCGCTTCGCGGCGGTCGGGAAAGGCTTGGCGGTCCGGTTCGGCGGCACTGTCGTCGATCCACGCACGCAGTTCATCCGCTGAAACCGACGCCGGGGACAGCGGTTCGATGTCGCCGTCGACGCGAATCATGGGCGGTAGTCCCGCCGACAGGTGCACATCCGATGCGCCGCGTTCAACGGCTTCGCCAAGTAGCCGCGAGATTTCCATACGCGAACTCTACGGGAAGGCGCGCCCGGATCCTGACAGCCAATGGCCCATGCGGTCGTGCGATTTCTCTGCATTTCCCTGGCGGCGGCAACACCACCGACGGTGCCGGCCAAACCGGCGCCACGGTCGGGTTAAACTGCGGCGTGGACTACGCAAAGCGAATCGAGGCCGTCAACGCCGCCATCGGCCTCGCCGAAGGTCGAACGGATCGGCCTGCCGGCCAAGCGCGCTTGGTCGCGGTATCGAAGGCTCGAAGCCACGCCGAGATCCGTGCCGCCTCGCAGGTCGGTCAGCGCGACTTCGGCGAGAACTATCTCCAGGAAGCCGTCCAGAAGATGACGGCCTTGTCGGACCTCGACCTCGTCTGGCACTTCATCGGTGCCATCCAGTCGAACAAGACCCGCGACATCGCCCGGTGTTTCCAGTGGATCCATACGGTGGATCGCGCGCGGATCGCGAGCCGACTGGACGCCGCGGCCGACCACCCGCTCGATATCTGCATCCAGGTCAACATCGACGCCGAACCGCAGAAGGCTGGCGTCGCACCGCGCGACCTACCGGACCTGGTGACCCATATCGAAGGCTTGCCGAGGCTGCGCCTGCGGGGTCTGATGGCCATTCCCCGGGCGGACGGCGACCACCGCGAGAGTTTCCGCGCCCTGCGGTCCCTGTTCGATGGCCTTGCCGACGATGCCGGCGACCACTGGGACTCGTTGTCGATGGGCATGTCCGAGGACTTCGAGGCGGCGATCGAAGAAGGTTCGACCCTGGTGCGAATCGGTACGGCGATCTTCGGACCACGACCGACATCGGCCCGACGAACGGTGCCCGCATGAACCGGCGCATCGCCTTCGTCGGCGGCGGCAACATGGCGTACGCGCTGGCGACGCGCCTGGCCCAGCGTACGTTCGACGTGGTGGTCTCTGAACCCCTGGCCGAACAGCGCGCCCGATTCGTCCCACCGGTCTCGACGACGCCGGACAACACGGTTGCCCTCCAGGATGCGTCGAGTGTGGTGTTGGCGGTCAAGCCCCAGGTACTGGAGTCCGTCGTGCGCGAGATAGGCCCCAGGATGCGCGACGATCAGCTTGTGGTTTCCATTGCCGCCGGCGTTCCGATGGCCGCAATCGAAAGGTGGCTCGGCACCGGTCGCGCCGTGGTGCGCTGCATGCCGAACACCCCCGCCCTCGTCGGTGCCGGCATAAGCGGTGTAATCGCCAATGCCGCGGCCACGCCCGATCAACGCAACGAGGCCGAGACGATCCTTCGCACTGCGGGCGAAGTCGTCTGGTTCGACACCGACGCCGACCTCGATGCCGTGACGGCGCTTTCGGGCAGCGGGCCCGCCTACTTCTTTGCCGTCATCGAAGCATTGGCCGCCGCGGGGACGAATATCGGTCTCGATCCGGCGACCGCCAAGCGACTGGTCGTCGCCACCGCCCGGGGCGCAGCGATTATGGCCACGGACGACGACCCGTCGGAACTCCGGGCGCGGGTTACATCGCCGGGCGGGACGACGGCGCGAGCGCTCTCTATACTTGCCGAACGATCGTTTCCCGAATCCCTCGCCGCCGCGGTGCGCGGTGCCTTCGAGCGGTCCCGGGAATTGGCGCACGAGTTGTCCGACGAATCCAACTAGGGGTTCGTGTTCGTGCGAAATCGTATTAGGCAATTGAACCAATGACTTGGCTATGCTCAAGAATCTGATCACCGAATCAAAGGAGTCCTAGGCAGATGGGTGACCCACTGACCTTCGTCGTCACGCTCGTGCTACGGGTCGGTGCGCTGTTGTTTCTCCTGCGTTTCGTCCTGCAAGTCGTCCACGCGAGCTTCTACAACCCGTTTTCCGAAGGGATCGTTCGGCTGACCAACCCGGTCTTGAATCCCCTGCGCCAGGTTCTTCGCCCCTACCGCAATCTCGATTTCGCCGCGTTCTTGATGGCGTGGGTGTTGCACATGATTGCCGCGACGGTCTACATCTTCTCGGCAGGGCTTCCAATCGAGGTGCTCGCCGTGGTGACCGATGGACTGCGCGCGACGCTCTCCCTCGTCGTCGGCATCTTCCTGGTGGCCATATTCGTGTCGATCATCATGAGTTGGATCGCGCCCAGCGTTTACTCACCGGCAGCAATCATCGCCCGGGAACTCGCCGAGCCGCTGCTCGCGCCGGCGCGGCGCATACTGCCCGCGCTCGGTGGCATCGACCTATCGCCAATGATTACCATCGTGGTGTTGATGCTGATCCAGAGTTACGCGATCAACGCCGTGCTGCCCTGCCAACTGTGGTGCGGTTGACGGAGTCCGAGGGGTCGGTCGGGCTGGTTGAACCGCGAATCGCCCGCTTCGACCAGCCGTTCGAATTGCAGTGTCAAGAGACACTGCCACGGTTCGACCTCGTCTACGAAACCTACGGTGAACTCGACACCCACCGCAGCAACGCGGTGCTCGTCTGCCACGCGCTGTCCGGGGATCATCACGCGGCGGGCTACCACTCTCCCGAGGACGCCAAGCCCGGGTGGTGGGACACCTGCATCGGCCCCGGCAAGCCGATCGACACGACCAAATTCTTCGTCGTTTCCCTGAACAACCTCGGCGGCTGCAACGGCAGCACGGGACCTCGTAGTGTGGACCCCGCCACCGGCGAACCCTACGGTGAACGGTTCCCTACCGTGACCGTCAAGGACTGGGTCAAGAGCCAAGCGATGCTCGCCGACGTCTTGGGCATTTCGCGCTTCGCGGCGGTCGTCGGCGGCAGCCTGGGCGGCATGCAGGCGCTGGCGTGGGCGATCGACTACCCCGACCGGGTCCGACACGCAATCGTCATCGCCGCCGCCGCAAAGCTCTCGGCGCAGAACATCGCTTTCAACGAGATCGCCCGACAGGCAATCCAAGCGGACCCGGAATTTCACGACGGGCGCTACCATCAAGCCGATGCGATTCCGCGCAAGGGCCTGATGCTCGCGCGCATGGTCGGGCACGTGACCTACCTGTCCGACGACAGCATGGGCGACCGGTTCGGCCGCGAACTGAAATCCGGGGATATCTCCTCGGCCCAGGATGTGCAGTTCCAGGTGGAGAGCTATCTCCACTACCAGGGAATTTCGTTCTCCGAACGGTTCGACGCCAACACGTACCTGCTCATGACCCGGGCGCTGGACTACTTCGATCCCGCGCTGGAATTCGACGGTGACCTGGTACGCGTGCTCACCGGGACCCAGGCCAAGTTCCTGGTGCTGTCGTTCCTGTCGGATTGGCGGTTCTCGCCGGTACGCTCCGACGAGATCGTCGACGCCTTGATCGAGGCCCGCAAGGACGTGGTCAGCGCGACGATCGACGCGCCCCACGGGCACGACTCCTTCCTGCTCCCCAACGAGCGCTACTTCGATGTGCTTGGCGGCTACCTCGACGCCGTGGCCCGGGAAGGGGGTTCGCCGGCATGAGACCCGATCTCGAGATCATTGCCGCACTCGTCAATCCCGGCGCACGGGTGTTGGATCTTGGCTGCGGCAGCGGTGAGCTTCTCAAGTCGCTTTCCGTCGAGAAGGGCGTCAACGGCTACGGCATCGAAAAGGACCCCGAACAGATCAGCGCCTGCGTGCGCGCGGGCGTCAACGTCATCGAGCACGATCTCGATCGTGGCCTTGGGCGATTCCCCGACTCCAGCTTCGACATGGTCGTGATGACCGAAACGCTGCAGGCGATATCGTCCCCGGACGTGCTGATCGAGGAAATGCTGCGCATCGGCGAGGAGTGCGTGGTCACCTTCCCGAACTTCGGACATTGGCGCTGCCGGTTGCAGCTTGCCGCGTTGGGTCGAATGCCCGTCGCCCGGCACCTGCCCCACCAGTGGTACGACACGCCGAACATCCATCTCTGCACCTTCCACGACTTCGAGCGTCTCGTCGCGGCGAAGCGGTTTCCGATCATCGAGCGTCACGTTGTCGACGGCGACTACCGCGTCCAAGGTCGCATGAACCCGCTCCGCAACCTGTTCGGCACCATCGCCTTCTACCGGCTCGGACGGGCCACCACGACATGAAAAAGGTCGTCCTGGCGACCGCCGTGCTTGTGTTCGCGCTGTGTTCCGCGCGGGGCGAGCAGTTCAAGCGCTTCGGCGACTGGCGCGTGCACTACATCGCGTTCAACGCCTCGGTTCTTTCCGCCGAGATCGCGGAGCGCTACGAGATCGTGCGGGGCCGCAACAAGGGACTGGTGAACATCACCGCGATCGGACCCACCGGTCGCGGCGAGAAAGCCTCCGTGAAAGGCCGGTTCAAGAACCTGCTCGATCAAACGACGAAGCTTGATTTTCGCGAGATCGACGACAAGGGCACCGCCTACTACCTCGCGGCATTCGACTTCGAACACGCCGAGAACCTGCGGTTCGAAATCACCGTCGATCTGCCGAAGCACGGTACCGAGACCTTTCGCTTCCAGCACACCCTGTACCGCGAAACGTAGGTGAGCGAACAATCGCCAACACGGGTGGTCGTCGCGTCGGGCAACCCGGGCAAGTTGCGCGAACTCGAGGCCGCGTTGGCCGGGCTTCCTTTCGAACTGGTAGCCCAGGGCGATTTCGGCATCGAGGCTGCCCCGGAGACCGCCTGCACGTTTCTCGAAAACGCCTTGCGCAAGGCCCGCCACGCGGCCCACGCATCCGGCCTGGCGGCCATCGCCGACGACTCGGGTCTCGTGGTCCCGGCCCTGGGCGGCGCGCCCGGAATTCACTCCGCCCGCTATGCAGGTGCGGACGCGACCGACAC
>JAGWBM010000006.1:0-10130 GCA_021295895.1 Pseudomonadales bacterium | reverse complement strand
ACGGTCTGATCATTGATTCGCCACGGGGAAGCAACGGCTTCGGCTACGATCCCTACTTTCTCGTTCCGAACCTGGGGAAGACTTCGGCGCAACTGCCGCTGGTGGAGAAAAACCGTCTGTCGCACCGTGGCCAGGCATGCCGCATGCTCGCCGGACTCCTGGCGGAGAACGGCGGTCTGCTCGCCCGTCAGCGATGACGCCGCCTGTCGACGTAGGCCTCTACGTCCACTTCCCGTGGTGCGTGCGCAAGTGCCCCTACTGCGACTTCAATTCCCACCCGCTGAAGGAACCGTTGCGCGAGATCGAGTACCGCGACACCTTGCTCCGCGACCTCGAACGGGAATCTGAACGGTTCGGCGACCGTCGAATCACGACGGTCTACTTCGGCGGCGGCACGCCGAGCCTTTTCTCGCCGGACACCTTTCGGATCCTGCTCGTCCGCCTGCCCGATGCCCGAGAGGTCACCCTCGAGGCCAATCCCGGCACGGTCGAGCGTGGCGACTTCGCCGACTATCGCCGCGCCGGCATAACGCGGGTGTCCCTCGGGGCGCAGAGCTTCGATGCGGCGCGCTTGAAGGTTCTCGGTCGGATCCACGGCACCGACGACATTGGGAACGCCGCTCGGGAAGCCAAGTCAGCAGCCATCCCGAGCCTTAACGTCGATCTGATGTATGCATTGCCCAGGCAGACCGTCGAGGAGGCCCTCGACGACCTGGAGCGGGCCATTCGCTTGGAACCGGACCACATCTCCTGGTACCAGCTCACCATCGAACCGAAGACGGAATTCGCGCGACGGCCGCCTTCCGGCCTGCCCGACACCGATCGTGCCGCCGAAATCGAAGAAGCCGGCATCGCGTTGCTGGCCAGCCACGGCTACGAACGCTACGAAGTCTCCGCCTTCGCCCGGGACGGCCATGCCTGCGCGCACAACGTGAACTATTGGCGGTTCGGCGACTACGCGGGCATCGGTGCCGGCGCCCACGGCAAGGTCTCCGGCGCGAAGGGTGATGTGATCCGTACCGCCAAGGCGAGCCAACCGCGCCTCTACCTGGACGACGGCGACGGCCAAGCGAACACGGTGCCCCAAGGCGAACTGCCGGGCGAATTCATGATGAACGCGTTACGGCTCGTCGACGGTGTGGAGCACGAGCTATTCGAGGCCCGTACGGGATTTGGGCTCGACGTCATTGCCGACAAGGTCGCCGAGGTGGTGGATTGGGGTCTGATGCGCACCGATCGATTGGCATTGACCGGCAAGGGCTTTCAACAACTGAACGGGGTCGTGGGGCGGTTTCTGTAGAACGAGATCGAAGGCAGCCGGTTGTTGCAGATCATCGTCACGACAACTGAAGCGTCACGACGCGCCGGTATGCAAGGTCCACCACCCGCCGCCCCCTGGCAAGCCCTTTCGCTTCGAACGGCGTCACCGGTCGCTCGGGGCGTGCTGCCACACCGCCTTCTAGGCGGGGCTCCGCACCCAGTACTTCGATCATCTGCGACGCGTAGTCCTCCCAGTCCGTAGCCAGGTGTAACGTCCCATCGACTTCCAAGCAGGCGGCCACCGCCGCCGCGAAGTCGCCGTTGACGAGGCGCCGCTTGTGATGGCGCTTCTTCGGCCACGGGTCCGGAAACAACGCGCTGAGACGGGATACGGTCCCGGGTTCGAGGCGGCATAGCAGGCTCAAGACCTCGCTATCGGCTATGTGCACGTTGTCGATACCGTCGCGTTCGCAGGCGAGCATCAGGGCCCCGAATCCGGGCCGGTAGACATCGACGCCTAGACAGTTCCATGTCGGCCGGGACTTGGCGAACTGAACCAACGCGGCACCGTTGCCGAAACAGGTCTCGATGGCCAACGGGCCGTCGCGGCCGAACGTGTCCAGCCAGAAGTCAGCACCCATGTCGGTGTCGGGAAGATCAACGAGGTAGCGAGGCGATAACTCGTCGAGTGCGCGGGCCTGCGCCGTGGTCAGTCGTCCTCGGCGACGAAGGTAGGCACGATGCGGCGCCGTTGCCGGGGTCAAGCCGCTTCGGCAACCTCCATGTGCTTGCGGAGCTTCTTCATCGCATTCTGTTCGAGTTGGCGAATGCGCTCCGCAGAGACGCCGTAACGGTGCGCGAGTTCGGTCAGGGTCTCCTTGTCGTCGCGCAGCCAGCGCGATTCGAGGATATCCCGACTACGTTCGTCCAAGGTCTTGATGGCATCCGCCAAGTGCTTCGAAGCAACCCTTGAGGCGTCCTCCTCGACAACGATGTCGACGGGATTGGACGTCGGATCTTCGAGATAGAACGCAGGGGCTGGCGGCCCCTGGTCGGCATCGTCGTCCGGATAGCCGTCGAAGGCGACGTCCCGGGACGACAAGCGACCCTCCATTTGCGTGACCGTTGCGGGCGGTACGCCGAGGTCTTGCGCGATTGCCCGGGTCTCGGCATCGTTCAACCAACCCAGCTTGTTCTTCTTGCTGCGCAGGTTGAAGAAGAGCTTGCGCTGCGCCTTCGTTGTCGCGACCTTGACGATGCGCCAGTTGCGGAGAATGAACTCGTGCATCTCGGCGCGGATCCAGTGCACCGCGAAGGACACCAGGCGAACGCCGACTTCGGGATCGAACCGGCGCACGGCCTTCATGAGACCGATGTTGCCTTCCTGGATGAGGTCGGCCTGGGACAGGCCGTAGCCGGCGTAGCTCCGGGCAAGATGTACGACGAAACGCATATGGCAGAGCACGAGTTCCCGCGCCGCCTCAAGATCCTGCTCGTAGTAGAAACGTTCCGCGAGCGCTCGTTCGTCCTCGGCGCTTAGCACCGGGAAAGCGTTGATGGTTTGGATATAGGCTTGTAAGTCGCTGCCCGGCGACAGGGTCGCTAGCGATAGTACCTTTGTGCTCATATCGTCCCTCCGTTACCTAGCGCGTCCGCGTCGTCGATGCCATCGGCAATGCCGAAAACGCTACCGTTGGTAACACTTAGACCCGATGTTAGCACTCTTGTTCCGAGAGTGCTAACAGGCGATCCCGGGTCTCACATGCCGCTCCTTCTCGTCGTAGGGGCGGGGTTTGTTCCACCCGCATCGGTAAAGCCGTGTGCGTTGGACAACGACCGCAAGGATCGCCCCTACGCCACATTCAACCGTTTAAGCCGTTGATTCGAGGCAGCGACCGCCCCAATAACGCCCAAAACGGCACCGCTTACGAGCAGCATCAAATGGAAGATGGGGTCGAAACCGGCAAGTTCCAAGTCCCTACCGTAGCTGCCGAACAACCGCTCGAGCGGCTCTTCGAGGAAGAGTAGCAGCGCCGAGATGGCCATCGCCGCCATCACTGCGCCTCCCAACCCGTAGACGGCCCCAAGATAGAGGAACGGCCGCCGCACGTACCCCCGGCCCGCACCGACCAGCGTGAGCACCCTGACTTCCTCCAAGCGCGCTTCAATCGCCACGCGAACGGTCGCCCCGGATATCAGGGCGGCACCCAGACCGAGAATCCCGGCCAGCGACCAGTAAAGGCGGATCACGATTTCGCGGACCGCTCCCAGCCGTTCGAGCCAACTCCGCTCCACGACAACGTCCTCGACGCCGTTCGCCTCGGCCGCTGCCTCGGCAAGCGTTGTCAGCCCGGACGGCGATATCGTGGGGTTGACCGTGGCCCGAACGCTTGCGGGTAACGGATTGTCGTCCATGAGCCCCAACACATCGCCGACATCCGACAACTCGCGGAACTCGGCAAGGGCGTCGTCGGGCGTCGTAAGCCAGACACGTTCGATGCCATCCATGGCCTCCAACCGCTCAACGAGGCTCCGGGGCTCTTCCATCGCGACGCCGGTTTTGAAATACACCGAGAACCCGAGACTCTCGCGCCATTGGCCCGCCGCCCGGACAAGATTCGCCTCCAAGAGGTAGAGGGCGGCCGGCACCGCCAAGGCGACACCAATCGTCAACCAGACCCACAGCGTCGTCGCGAACCGCCCCGTCACGTAGTGCGAGGTATCACGGATGACCCGCCCATGGTCGCGCCAATACGCGCCCCAGGACCGCGACTCCGCAGGCCAGACCCGTATCCTAGCCATCTGCGTTCGTCCCGCCACTTCCGACGATCCGGCCGTGATCCAACTCCACCACGCGGCTTCCCATCGTGCCGACCAATTCGGTGTCGTGGGTCGCGACGATGACCGTAACGCCGACGTCGTGAAAGCGTTGGAACAGACGAATGATGCTTCTCGACAACGTCGGGTCGAGATTGCCGGTCGGCTCGTCCGCCAACAAGATCTTGGGACGATTGACGACCGCGCGGGCAATCACCACCCGCTGTCGTTCTCCTGCGGAGAGCTGTCCCGGCAGCAGTCTGGCCTTGTTGAGAAGATCAACGCTTTCGAGCGCCGCTCGAACACGCCGCCGCGCGTCCCGCGGGCGCATCCCCACCACGTGGAGGGGCAGCGCGACGTTGTCGAAGATACTGCGCCCATCGAGCAGTTGTCCGTCTTGGAATACGGCACCGAGGTGGCGCCGGTAGACCGGCAGATGGCGTCGCTTGATTCCGGTGATGTCGACGTCGTTGACGAGGACTCTGCCGCGGGTCGGCGCGTCCAACCGAAGCAGCATGTTGAGAAACGTACTCTTTCCCGCACCCGAATGCCCGGTTAGGAAGGTCAGAGACCCGGTGGGAATCGTTACCGATACGTCGGAAAGCGCTACCGCACCGTTCTCGAAGCGCTTTACGACATGGCGGAATTCGACGCCCATGCCCTTCTACTAGCCAGCACGTCTCGCGAGTAGGCGAGCCGTCCGAGAACGACGCAACCGTCTTGCCAAATACAACCTACGTGTAAACATCAGGGCTGCTCAAGGAGTCCAGCGAGGCGCCGCCTCAGAGCGACGAGAGACCAATGCCCGTAGGGGCCACGCGAAACTGTGCTCAACTCTCGAGATGGCGGCGTCTCAAGAACGCTAGGCGAGCGCCAAAAGCGCATTTGCAAATGCCTCGGGCTCGAAGTCCTGCAGGTCATCCACGCCTTCGCCAACACCGATGAAACGCACCGGTAACCCGGTCGCCGCCGCGATGGCGACGATCACGCCCGCCTTGGCCGAGCCATCCAGTTTCGTGATGGCCAGCGACCCGACGCCAACCGCGTTGTCGAACTCCGCCACCTGGGACAGCGCGTTCTGGCCAACGCCGGCGTCGAGCACCAGCAGCACTTCATGGGGTGCGCCTCCTCCCAAACGGCCCATTACGCGCTTGATCTTCCTAAGCTCCTCCATGAGTCCAACCTTGGCTTGCAGGCGACCGGCAGTGTCGGCGAGGACGACGTCGACGTTGCGTGCCTTGGCGGCTTCGATCGCGTCGTAGATCACCGACGCGCTGTCGGCGCCCTTGCCCTGCGAGATGACGGCTGCGCCGTTGCGCCGGCCCCAATCGCTCAACTGCTCGACCGCCGCGGCGCGGAAGGTGTCCCCCGCCGCCAACAGCACGTCGTGGCCCTGGGCGACGAGACGTTTGGCGAGCTTGCCGATGAGCGTCGTCTTGCCGGCACCATTCACGCCCACGACAAGCACCACGTAGGGGCGCTCTTCTCCCACCTCGAACGGTTTCGAAACCGGCGCGAGTATCTCGACGAGTTCGCGGGCCAATGCCTGGCGCAGGTGCCCCGCGTTGCCCAATTCGCGACGCGAGACGCGCTCCTTGATCGCATCGATGATCCGCCGAGTCGCATCGACACCCACGTCCGCCCCCAGCAAGGCGGTCTCGAGTTCGTCCAGGAGACCTGCGTCAATCACCCGCTCGCCGAGGACCAAATCGCCGACACCCGAGGCAATCCGCTGACGCGTCTTGGCGAGAGAACCCTTGAGCCGCGCCCACGCGGACTCCTGGTCCAAGGGGTCGAGTTTTCCCTCCCCTTTCAGCACTATCCGTCCATGCCTCGAAGAACTGCCATCCGACCGGCCAAAGTCCGCATTATCGGCGGTAAGTGGAGAGGGCGAAAGCTACAAGTGGCCAGTTCGTCCATCAGACCGACGCCTGACAGGGCACGGGTCACCCTGTTCAACTGGCTCGCGGCGGACCTGCCGGGCAAACGTGTCCTGGATCTCTTTGCGGGCACCGGTGCACTCGGCTTCGAGGCCTTGTCGCGAGGTGCCGGTCAGGCCACGTTCGTTGAGAACGACCGCGACGCGATCGACTGTCTCATCCAGCATCGGACGCGGCTAGACGCCGCCGACGCCACCATCGAGCATGCCGACGCCATGCGGTGGCTGACGAGCCAAACCTCGGATCGACGCTGGAACGTGATCTTTCTCGATCCACCGTTCGACTCGCCTCTGCTCGAACCGGCGGTCGGGGCTGCCGCAGATCACCTATCCGAAGACGGCATCGTCTACGCCGAGTCCGACGCCGCGTTCGACTGGGATGCAATCGCCGCAGCGTCGGGCCTCGAAATCTGGCGACAATCAAGCGCGGGCGCTGTCCGCTACGGTCTACTGCGCAGGTAGGTTTCATAGAAGCGCCCCATAGCCGGGTCGGCGCTTCGCTTCCGCTGTGCGCCGACTCCGCCTCCGGCCCAGCCACACCGGCCTGTCCAGGCAACAACGGAGTGTTTGTTCCATGGAAGGGCATCGCTTACCATCAAGTCGCGTTTCCCGCCGGTCTCGACATGACGAGCGTCGTCTATCCAGGTAGCTTCAACCCGATCACCAACGGTCACCGGGACATCGTCGAACGGGCACTGCGACTGTTCGACAAGGTCATCGTCGCTGTCGGCACATCGGCCGACAAGGACCCGGAGACGCACTTGGCTGAACGGATCGGACTGTGTCGGAAGGCACTCGCCGAATTCGGCGATCAAGTGCAAGTAGAGGGATTCAACACCCTGTTGGTCAACTATGCGCACGCCAAGAACACACGCTTCGTCGTGCGTGGCCTGCGCACCATCTCAGACTTCGACTACGAGTACCAGATGATCGCCATGAATCAGACGCTCGACCCGGATCTCGAATACGTCCTTCTCCCGACGTCCCGGCAGTGGTCATTCCTGTCTTCTTCACGGGTACGCGAGATCGCCGGATTGGGCGGCGACATTTCCGAGTTCGTCCACCCGGTCGTTGCCGCCCACTACGCACGGTCCAACGGCTAGCGCACAACCCTCGCGATGAGAGGCAGCCCTGCAGGCTGCGTCACGTGGAGGGGCGGACGCCATGCCCTAGGGTGCTGCGGGCCGTATTACCGCCCCACACGCCATTGGCCAACCAGCACGGGACGCGAACAAGCGCGTCCCCACGGTGGTTCTCTTCAGCAGCCCAGCAACGTGCAGGGATCCACCCGGTACAGCAACGTAGCCCGTACCTCGAACGCGACCGGTTCCACGTCGAGGCTGACGCCTTGGTCCCGGTATGCGCGTTCTTCGTAGTAGGCGTAGTTGGCGCGAACCTGCAGCGTCGCGGACGCGCCTAGATCGAACTCGACGCCGGCGCCGAATTTCACCCCGAAGTGCTTACCCTCGTCGCCACCCGATATGCCCAGGTCCGGCAGGGTCACGCCGATTTCGCCCTGGGCGTAGGTTGCGCCGACGCTCCCGAAGACCTTGAGATCCCCGACGCCGCCGAACGCCGCCGTCTCGCCCAGGTTGAACCCCGCGATCCAACCGACGTCGGTCACCCAGGCGGTCTCGGCGAGCACGTCGACGCGTGTCCCGAGAAGGGAGAGCCCATCCATGCCAGAGGCGTTCTCCGCACCGAACGACGCTTCGACCCCCACGTAGAAGTTGCCGTCGTCCCCGTCGCCGGAGCGGAGAATATATTGGCCCACGACCCCGAAGGAAGGCTCCAGGTCCGCGTCGACGCTGGTGGACTCACCAAGCGCCGCCACGCCCACGTCGTAGGTCCAGCCGGGCAGGCCACCCTGGGCGCCGATTCGGAATTCGTCGCCCAGAGTCACCTGTGCACAGAGAACACCCAACAGGGCCACCGCCACGGTTTGCCTATGTATCACTTGATCCCCCAAAGACGCCTTCCAAAACCCCGGCGGTCGCCGCGCCAAGATCCAAACGCGAACTATAGCGCAGCACCCGCGCAAGTGGTGTTCAGTGCTGACAACGTGGGCAGTAGACCGTGGCACGACCGGCCAGCCGGATTTCCTTGAGTATTGTTTCACAGCGCAGGCAGGGCTCCCCGCCGCGCCCGTAGACCGCCAACTCGTGTACGAAATAGCCCGGCCGCCCGTCGGTGGCCACGAAATCCCTGAGCGTGGTGCCGCCGCTCTGTATCGCGCTCGCAAGCGTCGCCTTGACGGCGTCGACGACGCCGCCAAGTCGCGGTATCGACAACCTGCCGGCGGCGATGCGAGGTCGAATGCCCGCGAGGAACAGTGCTTCGTTGGCGTAGATGTTCCCGACGCCAACCACGACCCGCGAGTCCATCAGGAGCGTCTTGATGGCGAGGCGCCGTCCCCTGGCGCGAGCCGCGAGATACGGTGCGCAGAACTCGCCGGACAGCGGCTCCGGACCCAGTCCATCGAGCAACCAGTGATCCTCCACCGGGTACGGTTGCCAGTGGACGCTGCCGAATCGGCGCGGATCGGTGAGTCTGACGGCCCGACCGTCGTCGAGCACGAAGTCCACGTGATCGTGCTTGGCAGGTGCAGCATCGACGGGCACGACGGACAGGTGGCCCGACATGCCGAGATCGAGCGGCAGCAGGAGGTATTTGGCGCGGCGCCCGATTCGACCGATTCGTTGACCGCGGACGTCGTTCGGAATCGCCACAGGCCAACGCATGGCCGGGTTGCGGACGACCACCCTGCGCAACCGCCGCCCCGCAATCGCCGTGTCGAGCCCACGCCGAGTGGTTTCGACTTCGGGCAGTTCCGGCAGAAGACCCCCTAAGGGGTGTAGCGCTTACGTTGCGCTACTACTTGATCTTGTCTTCCCGGTAGACGACGTGCTTGCGCACCACCGGGTCGTACTTCTTGAGTTCGAGCTTGTCGGGCATCGTGCGCTTGTTCTTGGTCGTCGTGTAGTAGTGGCCGGTACCGGCGCTGGAGACGAGCTTGATCTTTTCCCGCATGGCTTTCCTCGACTATTACCGCGACCTATCCCGACGCGCCTTTGCCGGCCGACTCCCGCTTCTCGATGTCCTTAAGGACGGCCTCGATGCCTTTCTTGTCGATCACCCGCATCCCTGCCGCGGACACGCGCAGGCGCACGAAGCGGTTCTCGGACGGCACCCAGAAACGATGGTGATGCAGGTTCGGCTCGAAAGTTCGCCGCGTCTTGTTGTGCGCGTGCGAAACGTTGTTGCCGCTCATCGGACGCTTGCCCGTGACTTGACAGACCTTCGACATCGCGAGGCTCGGTTCGGAGAAGGCGCGCTTTATACCAAACGCGGGTCGCCTAGCCAAGGGGATCCTCGGCGGTGGTGACTTGTGTGCGTCATCCGGGGTGGTGGTCGGGGCACCGGTGATTGCGGTGACGCCAACGTAGATCCCCTCGTCGGCTACCGCCAAAGGGCGTCATCAATGCCATGCAAACAACCCCGGCAAGAGCCTTCAGCCGGGGTGCGCGAGGGGCCTGCCCCTAGCAGGAAAGAGCACGACGGAATCCATTCCGGGCACATCAACCTCCAAATGTCGACGTGGTATCCCTACCTTACACAATCGGGCCGTGAATCGTCACAGCATTCCTCGTTCCGCCATGGACACCCTGCGCAGGCCGGCGACGACGACGTGGTCCAGCAGCCGAACGTCGATCTCGTGCAGCACGTTGTTGAGACGCTCGGTGAGTTCACGGTCGCTCGAACTTGGCTCGGCATTTCCCGACGGGTGTTAGGTTGCATTCTCCACTGTAAACCTGTTGTTACGTCCCTGCCCGTGCCCTAGGCTGAACTGTCCGAGTAGCCCAAGCCTCTATTGGAGGCGAGTAGCCCGGGAAATGACCGTCTGGAGTCATCCGTCTATGGCACAGCGCAGATCGTTCGACGAAACCACCTTGACAAGGCTGCGAGAGATGGCGGCCGCCGATGCCTTGGCCTTGTTGGCCACATACGTCAAAGCAGACTCAAGCTATCGGCCGGTCAAAACGGAAGACAGCCGACGCTGGCATGTGCTCACTACACATGGGGAGTTCGAAATATTGACGACAGGCTGCAAGTG
>JAGWBM010000085.1:7752-11356 GCA_021295895.1 Pseudomonadales bacterium | reverse complement strand
GCCGCAGCCGGACGGCCTGCCCGGCTTCCTGCGCGTCGACACCGTGCACGCGTGGACTGCGTCCTCGTTGGCGACCGCGACGGCGCCAAGGGCGTGTACCTGGTCAACGTCGTCGACGAGGTGACGCTGTACGAGTTCGTCGGCGCCGTCGCGGCGATCTCCGAACGCTTCCTGGTGCCGGTGCTCGACGGCCTGCTCGGCCTGTTCCCGTTCGCCGTGGTCGGCTTCCACGCCGACAACGGCTCCGAGTACGTCAACCACACCGTGGCCGCGCTGCCCGACAAGCTGCACGTCCGGGACTTCACCAAGTCGCGGCCGCGGCGCTCCACCGACAAGCCTTGGGTTTCATACTGCAACCTGCTCGGGTTGTCGTGACAATTGGGCTTGGGAGCCGGCGCCCGGCCTGGATTTCGAGGCGTTGTCTGATTTGTCGGCATTTTCGTACAGTGATTTGTACATGCAAAAGGATTGCTTGCCCACCTTGAAGCGACAGACAACGATTCCGTGGCTATCGCGAAGAGCCCGCGCCCGCAGTGTCGCCGGGCCGATGCCCAGTTTGTCGGCCAGTTCGGCGACGCCCAGGTATCCCCGCTGGCGCAGCCGTTCGCGCTGGCGCTCAAGGCCGCTTGGCCAACGCAGTCGACCCCTGAGCGCATAGACACTGCTTTGTGTGAACGGGTCGCCTCTGGAGTCCCGGTGATCGCGCCGGTTGAGTTGCTCGGCCGCACTGGCGTCGTCGGCCCCTTCACGGAGTAGATGGTCGAGTTCGCGAAGGGCCGCATCGGACGCATGACGACGGACCGCGGCGGCCCGCGGCTTGGGCAGATCCACAGGCCCCAGCGTGACGACGCGGCCCCCGCGCAGGCGCAGTCCCACGCGGGCCCGCTTCCCTTCGCGGGTCAGTGTCGCGTCCTCGACAAGCAACGCCAGCAGCCGTTTGCGGTCGGCGTTGCCGGTTGCGGACCCCTTCCAGACCGTGCCGAAGTCATTCGCCAGTTCAAGGAGTCGTTGTTCCTGCTCGGCAGAGACCATGGTGTCGCGGGTTTTGCTGTTGCGCTCCCGCTCCCCGATGGCCTGTTCAAGCGCGGCGAGGCGGGTGTTCCATTCGGCCTCGAGGTGGGCGGCGACGAGGCGGTTCGCCGGGTCCACTTCCATGAACCGTCGGCGGGCCAGGTCGGCTTCGTGGCGCAGTGCTTCGATCCGGTTGACGTGCTGCCGGTCAACGGCGGCGAAGTCGGCGCGCATCTCTTCGCGCACGGCCAGCGCAAGGGCGATGTTCCGGCGGTTCACCGCCGCCACGATGAAGTCCGACACCGCCGCGTCGATCGCGCCTGCGCGCAGACTCTGGCAGGTGCGCTCGCCCAACCGCATGTCGTTGTGCGGGCAGTAGTAGTACCAGTGAGCCGGTTGTGCGCGTTTCGGTCGGGCCACGACGTAGCGAACCCGCATTCGGTGCCCGCAGTAGCCACGGATGACCCGGGACTGCAGCAGCGCCCGGCCTTCCCGAGGTGCGGGCCGGCGGGCCAGTCCCGGTGTGAACGCAGCCACGTTCCGTTTCAGCGTTTCCTGGTTGCGGCGATACTCGTCCCAGTCGATGTAGGCGACATGAGCGTTCGGTATGCAGACCGGCCACGACTCCATGGGCACACGGACATGGTGCACCGTTCCGTCGGGGCGGGTGCGCGTGCGATTGCGCCCATAGGCGAAGCAGCCGGCGTAGCGGGGATTGCGGATCATGCGCTCGATGTGACCGTGATTGGGCATCGACCAGTGCACCTGCCCTTTCATGCGGTGCGGTCGCGAAGGCAGGGCGACGGCGTTGTTGCGGAACCACTTCAGGGTCTGCATCGCCGAACCGAGGCGGCGGAACGTGGCGAACACCAACTCGACGGCCTCCACGATGGCACGGTCGGGATCCAATGCGATCTCGCCGGTGTCGGTGTAGACCAGGCCGATGGGCAGGTGCATCCTGAGCTCGCCCCGCTGCGCCTTGCTGCGCTGCCCGCCGATCAGGCGGGCGCGGATGCCCTGCAGTTCATATTCTGACAAGGCCCCTTTCAAGCCGAGCAGCAGACGGTCGTTGCCGTCGTTGGGATCGTACACGCCGGCCTCGTCGAGGATGAGGGTGTCGGCGATGGCGGCGACCTGCAACAGTTGGTGCCAGTCGGTGTTGTTGCGGCACAGACGCGAGACCTCAAGACTCAGCACGAGGCCGATTTCGCCGGCGGCGATACGGGCCATGAGGTCCCGGAAGCCGCTGCGGTTGGCGCTGTGCGCGCCGGATTTGCCCTGGTCGTCATCGATGGTTCGGATGCGCTCGTCGGACCAGCCCAGCGCGATCGCGCGCTGACGAAGACCGTACTGGCGCCGCGCGCTCTCGGTATTCTCCAGCACTTGGTGCATGGAGGATTGGCGGACGTACAAACAGGCTTCGCGCCGACGGTGATCGTCGGCAACCTTGTGGGACATGGCCTCAAGCATGGGGGGGTTCTCCGGCTTCACGCACAAGCTGTTCATGGATCATCCGGGCGGCTGCCCGTGTGACGACGGCGTCATCGGAGAACGGCGACGCGTCCGGTGGTGAGCCGACCGGGGCGAACGCCGGTCGGGGAGGCGCCGATTTCGCGGTGAGCGCCAGCGCGCGGGCCATGCCGTGATGGCACAGCATGCCGATCGCCTGACTGTGAGCGCCGCTGTGCCATCGTCGGCGCCAACCGTCGTAGCGGTGCGCGCCGTCGGCATCGATCAACCGCGCCTGCGCCCCAGCCGTCATCGTGGCCTGGCCGTTTTTTTTGCCAGCGCCTTGTCGAGACTGCGGGGGTGGATGCGCACGCCGAACCGCGTCTCGATCAAGGGCACGAGCCTGCGGCTGCCGAGCGGCCCGTGTTCGGCCCGGTACTGCTGGACGAAGGCCAGGATCTCCGGCGTGACCTTGTGGGCGCCGCGCGGCCCGCGGCGCTGCGCGATGAGCCCCTGCAGTCCGTTCTCGCGGAAGGCCCGGTTGGCGCGCACGCAGGTGGGTACCGACGCACCGAACCGCGACGCGGCTTCCTTGAGAGGAACGCCCCGTACCGTGCAACGCACCATCTCGTAGCGGACCTGCAGGAGGTCGCGCGGATCGAAGAACGCGCTGTCGTGGAACAGCGCGTCGGTGACGATGTCCGGGCGCGGATTGAGGGTGCCGGATTGGCGCAGGCGGTCTGTCTTTTCGTCGGTCATGGTGCGGATCCTGTTCGAACGGACCTGTATGATCATAATATATTACTCTATCATGGATCCGGCCAACCAGTCTGTTTTGTCCATGGCTCGGTGCGATCTCCCACGCATAGGCAATGTTGCAGCATATGTCGCCCAAACATCCCGAAACCGATTCCATGCCTGCGTAAAAATCAATGATCATTGTGCGGCGTTATTTCTGATCATCCCAGAAGCACGTCAACTTGTGCCCTGAGCGCCTCGAGATCGTCCGGCCGGAACAGCGAACGACCCGCCGAGAGGCGCTCGAAGTCATCCACCGTGCGCCGGTCCGTCCAGGCCACCGGCAGGCTGCGAACCCGCTCCTCATCGACCATGCAGCGCACCAGAGCCACGCTGCCGGTCGTCA
>JAGWBM010000085.1:0-7595 GCA_021295895.1 Pseudomonadales bacterium | reverse complement strand
CACATCCCGCAGCGCTTCGCGCCGCTGGTCGACGCGTTCGCCCAGGAGCAGCTGTCGCCGTACCTCAACTACCACCGGCCCTGCCTGTTCGCCACCGAGCGCGAGGCCGCCAACGGCCGTGCCCGGCGCGTCTACCGGGCGGCCGACGTCCAGACGCCCTACGACAAGCTGCGCTCCCTGCCCAACGCCGGGAACTGCCTCAAGCCCGGCGTCTCGTTCGCGGAACTCGACGCACAGACCTACGCCATGAACGATCTGCAGGCCGCCCGGGCCCTCAACGCCGAGCGCGACCGCCTGTTCCGGACCATCGCCGACGCCTGGCCCCACGGCGCGTGAAATGTTCCACGGCGAGTCGCGTGTGCGGACGGGAGTTCCCGAGCGATCGGCCCGCGACCGGGGACGCCGGGAACGCCACGGGGTTCGCCGTGTCAACCCGCTACGCGGGTCCTCCGCTTCGCTGCGGCCCTTCGGGTGACACGGCGAACCCCGCGGCGAACAGGTTGGCGACGACCGGAAGGGTACTTCCGGTCGTCACTGACCGGCTTTTTCACACCCGTCCCGCGAGCCCGGTGCGAAGCCCGAAAGGCGTCGGGAAACCCGCCGAATCCAGCCGCCGCCGACACTTGCCCGTCTGTTCCGCTAGCCCGGAAAGCACCAGTTCGGCTTCGCCAATCCACCAAACCCATCCCCGCTACGAAACCCGCGCGGATAGGCTCACCTTCTTATTGGAATATGCACCGGTTCGGCTCGGTCACTGGATTCCTCGAACTTCCATTGTTCTTCACGTCTCGTTCCCAAGACGCCCGCTAAGGTTGTGAGTTCGCCTTAGGGGAACGGCAAATGAGACTCAAGGGATCCCTTGCGGCGGCGATCGGCGAGTTCACCTGGCGGCCGCCGGCCTGGTTGGTACGCGCCGGCTTGCGGCGCATGGGATTGGGCGCGTTGGCGGTAGTCGCCACGATCGTGTTGACCGCAGGCGGCTATGTCTACTACCAGGGTCTGCCGAAGCCCCTGCGGGTTGCCGTGGACGTCCAACCTCCCGAGCTCTCGCGCATCGTCCGTGACGATTTTCTGGCCATCGATCCGCTGCGCCTCGACTTTCGCTATTCGACGAACGCCGACGCCGAGCCGCCCCCGACCCTGTCGGCCGCGCGTCTTGATCTCGTCGGCGAAGACGTCGAGGACGGCATCGAACTTGAGCCGGCAATGCCCGGCGAGTGGCGCTTCGCAACCGAGAACCAGCTCAAGTTCATGCCCGAGGAGGATTGGCCGGCGGATCGCACCTATCGGGTTCGGCTATCGCCCAGATTGTTCGCGCCGGACATCGAACTGGCGGACCGGGTAGTCGAGTTCGACACGCCTCAATTCGACGCGTCGATCCGGGAGGCGACGTTCTACCAGCATCCTGAACTCGTGGCGGAACGGCGGGTCACGGCCAGTTTTGACTTCTCGCACCCGGTTGCGCGCGACGACTTCGAAGAGCGCCTGACCATCTCCATGCGTGACGGACCGAAGGAGTCGTCGGGGGAGGTGCGCGAACTTGGGTTCCGGGTGGAATACGGGCCCTACGACCGAACCGCGCATGTTCATTCGGGCATCGTCGCCATCCCCGAGCGCGAGAACTTTGCCGGGGTTGAACTGGCGAAGGATCTCCAACCCGCGAACGGCGACGGGGCGTTCGGGGAGCGGCTCTTTGCGCAGGTGCGGGTACCCGACCGCGAGAGCTACTTCCACGTCGAGAGCATCGCCGCGTCGATCGTCGATGACGCCGAGGGCGATCCCGTGCAGACCGCGGTGGTGTCCTTCACGGACCAGGTCGACACCGAGGCGTTCGGCAACCGGCTGAAGGCATGGCTGCTGCCGAGGGATAACCGGATCGGCAATACGAACTACCGGAACTATCGTTGGCAATCGCCCCGCGAGGTTACGCCGGAGGTGCTGGCGCGTTCCGAGTCGTTGCCGTTGACGGTCAATCCCACCGAGCGCGATGCGTCGGTGCTGCAAAGCGTCGCCTTCGACGCGACCGCGAACCGTTTCGTCTACCTGCGCATCGAGCCGGGTCTGATCTCCGAGGGGGATTTCGTGATGGCCTCGGGTTACGACGAGGTCGTTCGGGCGCCGGATTATCCGAAGGAAGCCGCCATCGCCCAGGACGGCGCCCTGCTGCCGCTGACGGGAAACCGCTTGTTGACCATCTCCGGCCGGGGCGTGCCGGCCATCAAGGTCGACATCCAGCAGGTATTGCCGGACACGCTCAACCACTTGGCGAGCCAGACCGGGGGGGACATCCGGGATCCCTGGTTCCGCTACGGGTTCGATGCGGACAATTTGTCGAAGTTGACTACCCGGATCGTGGATCTGAACCCTGGCCACCCCCGGGAGAAGACCTTCGCGACGCTGGATCTCGAACCGTTTCTCACCGCAGGCGGACTGTTCTTCGTCAAGGTCCAGGGTTGGGATCCGGACAATGAACGCGTGATCGGGAGCTACGACCGGCGCATGGCGCTGGTCACGGACCTCGGCCTGCTGGTCAAGACCAACGCCGACAACAGCCAGCATGTCTTCGTGCATTCGATCTCGACCGGCGAGCCCGTCGAGGGTGCCGCGGTGGAGCTTCTCGGCAAGAACGGACTTGCCGCGCTGACGGCCACGACCGACGCCGAGGGACACGCCGCACTTGCCTCTGCGGCCGACTTCAGACGGGATCGGGAACCCACGGTGTTGGTGGTTCGCCACGACGACGATGTCACGTTCATGCCCTATCGCCGCAGCGACCGCCGACTGACATGGTCCGGCTTCGACATCGGCGGTGAACACACCGCCGAGGACGATGCCGAGCGCCTCAAGGCGGCGTTGTACACGGATCGCGGACTGTATCGCCCGGGTGAAACGGTGCGCTTGTTCGGCATCGTGAGACAGGGGGATTTCGGCGTCGTGCCGGGCGCGCCGATCGAATTCCGGGTCGTCGACGCCCGGGGTAATCGGGCCCTCGCGACGCGGGTCACGCTGCCGGAGGACGGGCTGCTTGCCTGGGATTTCGAGACCCGTCTCGAGTCGCCGACCGGCGACTACCGAGCCAATGTCTACCTCGTGGAGGAGGTGGAGGAGAGAGAGCGTCTCCGCGCCTTGGGCGGCACGACGTTCAGCGTCGAGGACTACCAGCCGGATCGGCTGCGTATCCGCGCCGCGATCGTGGAACAGGTCGGGGCCGGACCGGACGAAAACCGGTCGGGACGCGAAATGCCTCGCCGGGCGTGGCTCAATCCGGGAGCGCACTTGGCGCGGGTGACCCTCGAGAACCTGTTCGGTACGCCCGCACAGGGCCGTCGGGTACGTGGCACCCTCGAGCTGACGCCCACTCGGCCGCACTTCTCGGAACACCCGGGGTACGCGTTCACGGATCCCTTCCGCGATCCCGACACGCCACCGAAGGCGGTGACCGTCGAACTCGCCGAGACGTCCACCGATTCGGGGGGCGTCGCCGAGTTGCCGTTCGATCTCGCCGAATACGGTAACGGAATCTACCGCCTGGTATTGAAGGCCGAGGGTTTCGAGGCGAGCGGCGGGCGTGGCGTCAAGGCACTGGCCGGTACCCTCATGTCCCACGCGGATGCGTTGATCGGCCACCGTGTGGACGGGTCGTTGGACTTCATCGCTCTCGACGGTGTCCGCAACGTGGGATTCCTCGCGATCGATCGCGACCTGCAAGGCGTGGCATTGGCGGGCTTGCAGTCGGTCCTCGTGGAACGCCGCTACGTTTCGGCGCTCGTCAAACAACCGAACGGCAAGTTCGCCTACCAGACCGTGGTCAAGGAGATCGAACTTGAGCGGACCCCGTTTGCGTTGCCCGCGGCGGGCACCGAGGTGGCGTTGCCGACGTCCCGTCCCGGCCGGTTCGCACTCGATATTCTCGATGCCGACGGCATGAGGCGGAACCGCGTGGAGTTCGACGTCGCCGGGGCGGCGAATATCGCCGGCAATCTCGAACGCGACGCGGAACTCGATCTCAGGCTCGACCGTCGCGAATATGCCCCCGGCGACGAGATTGTGCTCGAGATTACCGCGCCTTACGCGGGTACGGGCCTGATAACCATCGAGCGGGACCGGGTGCATGCCTTCAAGTGGTTTCGGTCGGACACGAACACCGCCTTGCAACGTATCCGGGTACCGGACGACCTCGAAGGCAATGCCTACGTCAATGTCGCCTTCGTGCGCGACATCGACTCGGAGGAGATCTTCGTCAGCCCGTTGAGCTACGCGGTCGCGCCGTTCGCCATCGACCGGACGGCACGCCGACTGGAGATCGATCTTACGGTCCCGGACCTCGCGCTCCCGGGCGAGCCGCTGTCGCTCGGCTACGCTGCCTCGGAACCTTCGCGGTTGGTGTTGTTCGCCGCCGACGAGGGAATCCTCCAGGTCGCCGACTACTCGACCCCGGATCCACTGCGCCTCTACCTGCGCAAGAAGGCGTTGCAGGTGGAAACCCATCAGATGGTGGACCTGATCCTCCCCGACTACGACGTGCTGCGCCGCGTGTCGGCACCGGGCGGTGGCGACCTGGCCCGCCTGCTCGGTGCCAACCTGAACCCGTTCCGCCGCCGTTCCGAACCACCGGTGGTGTACTGGCTCGGCATTCTTGAAGCGAGTACCGAACAACGGACGGTGGATGTCGCGGTCCCCGACTATTTCAACGGCGAATTGCGAGTGATGGCCGTTGGCGTGGCGCCTGCCAAGCTTGGGGCGGAAGCCGAATCGGTTACGGTACGAGGCCCCATCGTGCTTACGCCGAACCTGCCGCTCGCGGCGGCGCCGGGAGATGTCTTCGACGTCTCGGTTGGCGTGGCGAACAATGTCGAGGACTCCGGGGCGGACGCGGAAGTCGCGGTCGTCGCCGGGGCGTTGCAGCGCCTATCTATAGTCGGTGGCACCGATCGCGCGATTACGGTCGCCGAAGGCGGGGAAGGTCGCGTGTCGTTCCGATTGCGGTCGGGCGCCTCGCCTGGGGCGGCTTCGGTGACGTTGACCGGGCGGCTTGGTGATGTTTCCGTGGATCGGGAGGCCACGTTGTCCGTTCGCCCCGCGGTGCCTTTCGAGACGACGGTGGATGCGGGCTTCGACGCGGACGGTCGGTCGGCGGTGGTGTTGCCGCGGCGACTGCACGAGCGCTTCGCGAACCGTCACATAACCGTATCGGCAAGCCCCTTGGCACTCGCCGACGGTCTGCTGGCTTATCTCGACACGTTCCCGCACGCCTGCGCCGAGCAGATCGTCAGCAAGGTGTTTCCTCAACTCGGCCTGATGTACGCGCCTGCCTTTGACTTCGACCGCGAGGCGTACCAGGCGCTGTTCCGGAGCACGATCGCCCTCCTGCGTCCCCGGCAAGGGTCGGATGGCGGATTTCTCTTCTGGTCGACATCGCAGGAGTCCGCGCCGTTCGCGTCCGTCTACATCGCCCACTTCCTGACCGAGGCCCGGGTACAGGGGCTGCCGGTGCCCGACGACATGTACGCCCGCGCCGGCGGCTTTCTCGGTCGAGTTGCCCGTGCCTCCGAAGCTCAGGCATCCCCCGTCGAGCTTGCCGCGGCACGTACGAGGGCCTACGCCATCTATCTCCTGACGCGACGCGGGCGGGTTACCACGAACTACCTCAACGCGTTGCAGGAATCGCTCGAAGTCGGTGACGACGAGGCGTGGCGCGGCGACATACTAAGCGCTTACATGGCGGCGAGCCACGCCCTGCTGCGCAACGATATCCTGGCCGATCGGTTGATCGACGGCTACCGGCTCGGCGACACACAGACACCGGACTCCGACTTCGACACCGTCCTGGGCCGCGATGCGCAGTACGTCTACCTCCTGGCCCGGCACTTCCCGGCGCGCATGGCCAGGATCGACGGCGCGACCGTCAATCGCCTTGTGCAACCGGTCTTCGAGAACCGCTTCAACACCCTGTCCGCGGCCTACACGATCCTGGCGCTCGGTGAGATCCACCGCAGCTTGGCGACCCGGGGCGGGTTGGCGCCACCGGTTGTCTCGGCGCACGGCGCCGACGGTCCCGTCGCGGTGCCGGTCACGGGTCGGACCTTCGTCCGGGCTTCGCTGCCGGTAAGCGTGGAACGGCTGGACATCGCGGGTTCCGCCTCCGGCGGTCTGTACTACACGGCGAGCGAGTCCGGGTTCGACGTCGAGGTGCCACCCGGTCGCCTCGTCGAGGGCATCGAGGTCGACCGGGCCTACCTCGACGCGGATGGGGATCCGATCGAGCGGGTCGTTGTCGGGGACGAACTCTCGGTCCGGCTTCGCGTGCGTTCCACCGGGGGCCGGATCGACAACGTGGCGGTCACGGACCTGCTGCCGGGTGGTTTCGAAATCGTCACCGAGTCGGTGCGAGACCGCTACGGTCGATGGTCGGCGGACTACCGCACCGTACGGGAAGACCGGCTCGTGCTCTACGGAAGTTTCGACGAGCGCATGACCGAGGTTCGCTACCGGGTCAGGGCAACGAGTCCCGGGGAATTCGCGGCGCCCGCGGCGCACGCCGAGGCGATGTACCACCGTAGCGTGCGAGGCCGATCGCTGCCCGGGCGCTTGGTGGTGGAGAGCGTGTGATCCCCCGACGTTCCCGGTGTCTGCGCCTGTTCCTTGCCTTGGCGGGCGTCGCGGCCTGCGCAGCGCTGGCCTGGGCGATGTTGCCGAAGCCGACGCTCTTCGGGGATGTCGCGTTCTCGACGCTGGTGACGGACCGGGAAGGCCGGCCACTCAAGCTCGTTCCCGCTGAGGATGGTCGCTACCGCCTGTTCACCGAACTCGCCGATGTCGCCCCTGCGGCCCGGAGTGCGACCCTGCTCTACGAAGACCGCCGGTTCCACCACCACCACGGGGTGGATCCGGTCGCCTTGCTGCGTGCCGGGTGGACGACCTACGTTCGTCGCAGCCGCGTCGTCGGTGGCTCGACCATCACCATGCAGTTGGCGCGATTGCGCTTCGACCTGGATACCCGATCGGTGATGGGCAAGTTGGTTCAGATTGGGCGTGCGCTGCAGTTGGAGCGTCACTACGGCAAGGACGAGATTCTCGAGGCCTACCTGAATCTCGCGCCGTACGGCGGCAGCATCGAAGGCATCGGCACCGCGAGCCGGGTGTACTTCGACAAACCGGCCCGCGCTCTCGGGCGGGGCGAAGCGTTGGCGCTCGCGGTCATTCCACAGAATCCGACGGCGCGGTTTCCGGTCAGCGCCGCCGGCCGTGCCGAACTGCTGGCGGCACGTGATCGGTTGCTATCGATCTGGCAATCCGAGTCGGCGGATGTCGACACGGAAGGCCTAGCGCGAGCGCAATTGGTGCCGACGTTCAGATCCCCGTCGGGCCTGCCGTCGCATGCGCCGCATTTTGTTCGGGATCACGTCCCGTACGACGGTGCGCCGCACATCCGCACAACGCTCGACCTCGATCTGCAACGACTCCTAGAAGCACGGGTCGCGGACCACGTGGAACGCCGCCGTCGGGACGGCATCACCAACGCCGCAGCGATGCTCGTCGATGCCGAACAGATGGGGGTGCTGGCATTGGTCGGTTCGGCGGGTTTCTTCGACGAG
>JAGWBM010000005.1:53048-58862 GCA_021295895.1 Pseudomonadales bacterium | reverse complement strand
CCGGCCACGGATTATTCGCCGGACGAATTGGTGAACCTCTGGGCGCACTACGCCGCCGAGACCGAACTCGTCGACCGGCACCTAGGGCGAATCCTGCAGAAGATCGACGATCTCGCGCTCTGGGACGACAGCATCGTGGTCGTCACCAGCGACCACGGTACCAGCCTCGGCGAACACAACCGCACCGGCAAGAGCAATATCTGCGACCACGACGAGCGCTATTGGCCGATCTACCCGGAGGTCGGCCATGTGCCGTTCCTGATTGCCGGCGGCGACATTCCGCGCGGCAAGAGCCTGGACATGCTGGCGCAGCCCATCGACATTCAACCGACGTTGAGCGATTTGGCGGGAGTCGGGCTCGAACCGCCGGAGGCCTTCGAAGGGCGTAGCTTCGCAACCCGGATCACCGCGACCTCGCGGTCACCGGGACGTTTGTGCGTCCGGGGGCGGACGCCCGCCTGCCGGCGAAGTGCGTCACGCCGTGGGTGACCGATGGCCGCTGGGGGTTTGCCCCTATCGGGGCATCGGGTTCGCCCGAGTTGTACGACATCGTGGACGATCCCTTCACCGAGAACGACGTGGCGGGCGCGAACCCCGACGCGATCCGGGATCTGCGCGATGGTTTGGTGGCACACCTTCGACAACACGACGCTTCCCAAGGCCTGATCGATTCCCTAGTCGGGGAACCCTAGGCGCTCCGGCGTCTCCAAGTTCCCCGCGGATTAACCAGGGATAAGCACGCGATGATCGTCTTGATCTTCCAGGGGCAGGTCCTGCTCTTCGCACTACTGCTCGTCGCATTGGTGTTGTCCTTGTCGTGCCACGAGTTCGGCCACGCCTACGTGGCGAAGCTGTCGGGGGACAACACCGCCGAGCGGGCAGGGCGGCTGACGCTAAACCCCTTGGCCCATATCGACCCGATGGGGCTGTTGATGGTGGTTGCGGTCGGCTTCGGATACGCGAAACCGGTGCCCACGGATCCCCGGAACTTCCGGTCCCGAAGTGCGGACCTCTGGGTCGCGGCGGCGGGCCCGGCGATGAACCTGATCCTCGCGGCGGTGGCCTGGAACTTCTACTTCTTGATGCGTATCGCGGATGTGGAGTTCTTCGCCGGGCCGAACGTACAGACGTTCTTCGTCATCCTGGTGCAGGTGAACCTGCTGCTGATGATCTTCAACCTGATCCCGTTGGGACCCCTGGATGGCCACTACATCCTGCCGTACTTCCTGCCGGACCGCTTGAGGCGGTTGTATATCGACTACAACGCCCGCTACGGCGTGTTCGCACTGCTCGCCCTGATCGTCGCGGGTCTGCTCGGCGTGCCGATCTTCACGGGGTTGATGTCCTTCGCGCAGTCGTTGCTCCCGTACATCACGTTCGTGGCATAGCCGCCTGGCGGCGATCAGCCGTCGCCGTGGTTGTCCTCCCCGCCGTGATCGTCCGGTTCGGCGTCGACCCCGTCCTCCAGCATGGCCAGGAACCGTTCCATGTTGTGGAAGTCATCGGAATCGGCCGGCACTTGCTCGCCACCACCGTGCGTCAGGTTGCCTTGGGTCTTGTTCAGGATCACGCCTGCGGGACGTTCGTCGTCGTGATCGGCACCGTCCGCCAGGTAGTCCTTGAACTCGTCGAAGTTGTGCTCCTCGTAGTGGTCAGTGTCCGGGCCGGTACTGGGCGAAGTTCCTCGGCGTTACCTCGGCGAACACGAGAAAGACCAGGGTCAGAACGACGGCCGCGACCAACGGTCCGAGGGTATCGCCGAGGAGCCGTATACCGATGACCGTTGCCACCGACGCGGCCAGGAAGTTGACCAGGTTGCTGCCGATCAATATGAGGGTGATCAGCCGGTCCCGCCGCTGCAGAAGCCGATTCGCTTTCTGGGCGCCCCGGTGGCCTCGCGGACCAGATGCCGAAGCCGATAGCGGTTGAGCGCCGTCATCGCGGTTTCCGATCCGGAGAAGTAGGCCGACATGCCGACCAGCAGGAGAATGGACGACAACAGGATGCCGGTCGGCAGATCGTTCACGTTGGGGCACCCGCATGACGCAGGCTTCGGGGAAGTCCGACGACGCTTGCGTAGGCGTTCGAATGTGGCACAACGCTCGGGTGTGCGCGACAATCCGGTGATCTCTCCCGCAACTCCGTGAGCCATGTTCGAGAGCTTGAGCGATCGCTTGACGAAGACCCTGCGTGCCCTCGCCGGGCGCGGACGTCTGACCGAGGACAATATCCGCGACTCGGTGCGCCAGGTGCGCCTCGCCCTTCTCGAAGCCGACGTCGCGCTCTCCGTCGTGCGATCGTTCACCGCGCACGTGCAGCAACGCGCCATCGGCAGCGATGCGTTGGCGTCTCTCGATGCCGGCCAGGCGTTCATCAAGATCGTCCAGGAGGAGTTGATCCGGTTGATGGGCGAGGCCAACGACGCCCTCGACCTCTCGACGACACCCCCGGCCGCGATCCTCGTGGCTGGCTTGCAAGGCGCGGGAAAGACCGCCACGGTGGCCAAGCTCGCGCGCTACCTGAAGGAGCGGGAGCGCAAACGCGTGGCGGTTGTGAGCGCCGATGTCTACCGTCCGGCCGCCATCGAGCAACTCGAGACATTGGCCGCGGAAGCCGGCGCCCGGTTCATTCCGAGCAGCACGGACCAAAAGCCCGTGGCGATCGCGAAACGCGCGCTCGCGGACGCCAAGAAGGGCTTCGACGATGTGCTGATCGTCGACACGGCGGGCCGGCTAGCCATCGACGAGGAAATGATGGCGGAAGTCGCGGCGATTCACCGAACACTCGATCCGGTGGAGACCCTCTTCGTGGTCGATTCCATGACCGGCCAGGACGCCGCCGTGACGGCCAAGGCGTTCCACGAAACCCTGCCGCTGACCGGCGTGGTTCTCGCCAAGGCCGATGGCGACGCCCGCGGCGGTGCGGCGCTGTCGGTACGCGCCGTGACCGGCAAACCGATCAAGTTCCTCGCGGTTGGCGAGAAGACCGACGCCCTCGAGGCATTCCACCCCGACCGTATCGCGTCGCGCATTCTCGGCATGGGCGACGTCCTCGGCCTGATCGAGGAGGCAGAACGCAAGGTCGACAAGAAGAAGGCGACACGTCTCGCGCGCAAGATCCAGAAGGGCCGGAAATTCGATCTCACGGATTTCAGGGACCAAATCCAGCAGATGGGCGACATGGGCGGCATGGCGGGCCTCATGGACCGCCTGCCCGGCATGGGTCAGCTACCGCCCCGTGCCCAGGCGCAATTGGACGGGGCCCGTTACCGGCGAATGGAAGTCATCATCGACTCCATGACGCCACGGGAACGCCACTTCCCCGACATCATCAACGGTTCGCGCAAGCGCCGCATCGCCAACGGCAGCGGCACCCGCATTCAGGACGTGAACCAGCTTTTGAAGCAGCACAAGCAGATGCAGAAAGTCATGCGCAAGGTGACGCGCAAGGGCGGCATGGACCGCATGATGCGGGGGTTGGCCGCCGCCGAGAACGCGTCGCATGGTGCAACCCGGGGGCGACCGCGGGTTGCACGACGGCGACGTTAGGCGGCGGATGCGCGCCCGTCGGGGCGCGCGGGCGCCGCCATCGCCTTCGCGCGGCGCGCCTGATAGAATCGCGCGCCTTTGATTCTTGAGGTGCCAAGCGTGGTCACGATTCGACTGGCGCGCCACGGGGGCAAGAAAAAACCCTTCTATCACGTTACGGTCGCGGAACGGTCCGCCAAACGTGACGGTCGCTTCATCGAGCGGGTGGGTTTCTACAACCCGGTTGCAAGGGGCCAGGAAGAGGAGCTTCGGATCGACTTGGAGCGCCTCGAATACTGGCTGTCCACCGGTGCTCAACCCACCGACCGGGTCAGGCAGCTCGTCACCCGTTGGCGCAAGACCGTAGCGGAACAAGCGCTCGCCGCCGCGTCGGCCGATGCGGAGCCCTCGGTGGACGCCGAAACGTCCGCCGCCGACGCGACGTCCGTCGACGACGAGACGTCTGCCGAGCCGGCCTAGTCCGCATCGTCGCGTCCGACGGATGTCGGTTGCGACAACCGCAAGTAGCCCGACCTTGTACTCGACATGCCACAGGAAACGTCAACACCGGGCAGATCTGCCGCCGCCGATTCGGATGCCGTCGTACTGGTAGGGCTGGTAGGTGCCCCGTTCGGCGTCAAGGGATGGGCGCACGTCAGGTCCTACACGGACCCGCCGGAGAATCTGCTGGGTTACGAGCCTTGGCAACTCCGTCGCATTTCCGGAGCGAGAGAAGCCGGTTGGGCGCCAATCGAGGTCGAAGTCGAACGGCATGCCGGTGGCTTGATCGCGCGTTTTGACGGCGTTCGAGATCGCGAAGCGGCGGTCGAACTTCGGGGCTGCGGCATCGGTGTGGCCGCCACGGTGTTGCCCGCGCCCGAGGAAGGCGAGTACTACTGGCGCGACCTGATCGGGGCGGAGGTCGCCAACAAGGCCGGCGTTCGTCTCGGCGAGGTGAGACGGTTGTTTGCCACCACCGCTCACGACGTGATGGTCGTTGTCGATGAAGCCGGCGAGCGTTTGATCCCGTTCGTGGGGGAATGTGTCGTTGCCGTCGTGCCCGAATCCGGACGCGTAGTCGTCGATTGGGAAGCGGATTGGCGTTAGACATGGATGCATACCACACAGCGCTTGTCGGCTTGTTTCCCGAATTGGCACGGGCCTTTCTCGACGTTGGCGTGATCGGACGCGCCGTGCGCGAAGAGCGTCTGGCTTTCACCCATTTCAACCCCCGGGACTATGCGGCGGATGCGCGCAACACGGTAGACGACCGGCCGTTCGGGGGCGGACCGGGCATGGTGATGATGGTCGAACCACTTCGCTGCGCCGTACGCGACGCGCGAAAGACGGTCCCCGAAGGCGCCCCCGTGATCCTGCTGAGCCCCCAGGGTAGGCGCTTTGATCAGCGCTTGGCGGGCGAGTTGGCCGGATTACCGGGTATGGTGCTGGTGGCCGCACGCTACGAGGGTGTCGACGAGCGGTTTAGCTCGAACGAGGTCGACGACGAGTTGTCCATCGGGGACTACGTCATCACGGGTGGGGAGTTGGCCGCTTTCGTGATCCTCGACGCCGTGGCACGTCTGGTACCCGGCGTCCTGGGCAATCCGGACTCCGCAGTTGCCGAATCGCATGTGGACGGACTGCTCGACTATCCCCACTATACGCGTCCTGAAATCGACGGCGAGAATCGCGCCCCCGCGGTGCTCCTGTCTGGCGACCATGCCGCGGTGGCCGCCTGGCGACGTCGCGAGGCGTTGGGCAGAACCTGGGAGCGGCGTCCCGGCGCGTTGCTGGACCGGGAGTTGAGCGCCGTGGACCGAGAGCTACTCGGAAGCTACATCAGCGACAGCCGCGAACACGACATCGAAACACCCGAATAGGCTCGTAGGTACGAGGAGAGACGAACATGCACCGCAACAAGATCATCGAGGAGTTGGAATCGGCGCAGGTGAAGACGGACATCCCGGCGTTCGCGCCCGGCGACACCGTCGTGGTGCAGGTGCGCGTGCGCGAAGGGTCCCGGGAGCGCGTACAGGCGTTCGAAGGCGTGGTCATCGGCAAGCGTAACCGCGGTCTCAACTCGGCGTTCACGGTACGCAAGATATCCCATGGCGTCGGCGTGGAGCGCACCTTCCAGACCCATAGTCCGTTGATCGCTTCGATCAGCGTCAAGCGACGCGGCGACGTGCGCAAGGCCAAGCTCTACTACCTGCGCGAACGGCGCGGCCGCGCGGCGAGGATCCGCGAGAAGGTCTAGCGCGTCTCCGGAGTACCGGAGCCGTTCAAG
>JAGWBM010000005.1:31654-52999 GCA_021295895.1 Pseudomonadales bacterium | reverse complement strand
AAAAAAGTGACCAGCTTGCCGGAGGGGATTCGAAGGGGAGAACCCGCCCGACAAGCTGGTGATGTCCGGCACCGGGAGAGGCTACCGGTCGCCGAACGATCCGTACGCCTCGATGGACGCGATGGCGCGACTGCGAGTCGACGGACTTGTGCATGTCAAAGCAGGGATCGTGCCAAGCGCGGCTGAGTCTCGGTCCACACTCCGAGTTCCTGTTGTTTTTCAAGGGGTTGTATACTTCGCGACGCCTGATCTGCGCGTCTGCGACCCGCCATGCCGCAATCTTCGTCGTTGCCAATGAACCAAAATGGTGCAATTGATGCGTACTTGGATCACCTTTGGATGCAAAGGGGGTTGAGTCGCGCCACGTTGGCCAGCTACCGCCGCGACCTGGAGGCGTTTGCGAGATGGCTCCGGCGAGACCTCGCAACGGCAAGGGAGAGCGATCTTCAGGACTACCTTGCCGTACGGCTGGCCGAACAACGCTCGCCGCGCAGCATGGCTCGATTCCTCTCCGCCGCGCGGGGGTTCTACCAATGCGCCGTGGACGCGGGGACGATTGACGTCGACCCGACCGCAAACCTTAGCCGGCCGTTGCTCGGGCGACCGCTGCCCGGGTCGTTGTCGGAGGACGAGGTGGAACGGTTGCTTGCCGTACCGAAGAGCAACGATCCGGAGACCGAGCCCACGGGTTTCCGCGACCGCGCGATGCTCGAGACGCTCTACGCAACGGGCCTGCGGGTGTCCGAACTGGTTTCTCTGACCCTCACGGCCCTGAACCTGCGTCGCGGCACTGTTCAGGTGGTGGGCAAGGGCGGCAAGGAACGTCTGGTGCCACTGGGGGAGACCGCCATCGACTGGATCGAGCGTTATCTCGACGTAGCCCGCCCCTTGATTCTCAAGGGCCGCGCCAGTCCCGCGCTGTTCGTGTCGAACCGGGCCCAAGCCATGACCCGCCAGACCTTCTGGCACATCGTCAAGCGGTATGCAGCGGCGGCGGGCATCGATCGCGAGATTTCGCCGCACACCTTGCGCCACGCTTTTGCCACCCACCTGGTGAACCACGGGGCCGATCTTCGCGCCGTACAACTCATGCTCGGCCATGCAGACTTGTCGACCACCCAGATTTATACTCACGTCGCGCGCGACCGGCTGAAGCGGCTGCACGCGGAACATCACCCCCGCGGTTGATGTCCAACCGACCGGCATTCTTGGAGGTTCACTTGACCGAAGCCAGCAAGCGCGTGTGGCCGTTGACCGTGGCGTTGTTCTGCGTCGCTTCCCTGCCTTGGACCTTCGCGTCTGCCGACGAGGACCACAAGGCTCGGGATCTCGCCGAGCGCATGGATGCCCTGGACATCGGTTTCGCCATCAAACGGGTTGCGCCATCGGAAGTGCCCGGGCTGTTCGAGGTGGCGACGGATGCCGGTGTGCTTTATGTCTCCGAGGACGCGAAATACGTGATCGCCGGCAACATCTACGAGGTAAGGGATGGCGGTTTGGTCAACCTGTCGGAAAGGAAACGTGCCGCTGAACGGCGGGAACTGTTCGCCAGCATCGACGAAACGGATCTCATCACGTTCACCCCCGACGGCGGCGCCCAGGCCTCCGTGATGGTCTTCACGGACACGGACTGCGGTTATTGCCGGCAGCTGCACGGCCAGATGGCGAGCTATCTCGCCAACGGCATCGAAGTGCGTTATCTCGCGTACCCACGCGCCGGGGTGGGGTCGCCGACCTACGGCAAGATGGTCTCGGCATGGTGCGCCGACGATACCCGTGAGGCGTTGACCGCCCTCAAGCGTGGCGAGGGGATTCCAGAGAACTACTGCGAGAACCACCCGGTTAGCGAACAGTACGAACTGGGGCAGCTTGCCGGCATCGAGGGGACGCCGGCGATCGTATTGCCCGACGGTCAGATGCTTCCGGGCTACGTCCCCCCTGATGACCTGGCGGAAATGCTCGGGCTCTAGGGCGCGTGCAAACCCCGGATTAGTTCCTTGACACCCCTAAGGGTTGGCCTGGCGGGCCTCGGTACCGTTGGCGGCACCGTGGCCAAGCTGCTGCGTGACAACGCCCGTCTGATCGAGCGACGTGCGGGGCGACCCGTGGCGCTGACGCGCGTTGCCAGCCGGACACCGAAACCGGGAATCGATTTGGGGCAAGCGACCTTCGATACGGATCTCCGCGCGCTTGGCGCCGACGACGTCGACGTGGTCGTGGAACTGATCGGGGGCGAGACCGTTGCAAAGGAGGTTGTCGCCACGGCGATTGGCGCCGGCCGCCATGTCGTCACGGCCAACAAGGCGCTGCTCGCGGCACACGGGGAAGAGATATTCCTGACGGCAAACAGAAGCGGGGTCTCGGTTGGCTTCGAGGCGTCGGTGGCCGGCGGCATTCCCATCGTCAACGCGCTGCGCACGGGTCTGGCGGCAAACCGAATCGATGCCATCGCGGGCATCGTCAACGGCACATCCAACTACATTCTCACGGCGATGGAGGAGGAAGGGCTGGATTTCGCAACGGCGCTTGCCGATGCCCAGCGGTTGGGCTACGCCGAAGCCGATCCGACCTTCGATGTCGAAGGTATCGACGCGGCGCAGAAACTCGCCATCCTGGCCGCGCTCGCCTTCGATGCGACCATCGACTTCGACGGTGTGCACGTCGAGGGCATTTCCGGCATCGACATCGAGGACATTCGCTACGCGCGGGAACTGGGCTTCTCGATCAAACACCTGGGCATTGCGCGCATGCACGCCGATGGCGTCGAGGCGCGTGTCCATCCGGCACTGGTACCGGAATCGGTGCTGATCGGGAAGGTGTCGGGCGTGATGAACGCGGTCATGGCGCACGGCAATGCGGTCGGTCCCACGCTGTACGTCGGTCCCGGCGCCGGCGGCATGCCCACCGCATCGGCGGTCGTCGCGGATCTCGTCGAACTGGCACGCGGCACGTTGCCGGTGCCCCAACCGGCCGAACGACGGCTGCCAAGCCTCGGAGTCGAGGGCGTGGAGTGTCCGCACTACCTGAAGATTCCCGCGATCGACCAACCGGGTGTGTTCGCGGAGGTGGCGGACGTGTTGAGCCGGTACAAGGTCTCAATCGAGGCCGTGATTCAGCGCCCGCAGGCGATCCGAACCGGTGCCGAACCCTGGGTGCCGATCATCATTCTCACCAACGAGGCCCCCGAGGCGGTGGCGAGGGCCTTCGTCTCGGATCTCGGCGGGTTGTCGGGCGTGACCGGCGAAATCGCACGGATACGGGTCGCCGACCTTTCCGCATGATGCCGCCAGGGCGACGCTCGTAGGGCCGACCCGAACGCGCCCGCCAGGCGCGCGGTCGCCCGCGCGGGATTCCGCACGGCGTTTCGTGCTTGCGTCGGTAGAGGCTAGCCCGCGCCCACCTTGCGTAGCTGGATTGCATCCACCGCCTTCTCGGCCAGCACGTCGGAAATCACCACGACGGATTCGTCCGGCCCGATGCCCTCGCGCTCGCGGAGGACCGCGAAGGCGGTCTGGATCGTCTTCTCGGGGTCGTTGCTGAACGAGGTGCGATAGGCGAACACGCCCCGGTTCAGCATGAGCCGCCGCCGTGTCTGACTCGTGTTCGTGAACGCGAATATCGGTACCTGATCGGGGTGGCAGCTGGTCATCAGGTCGGCGGTGATGCCGCGTCGGGTAATGACCACGATGCCAGCCGCGTGAATCGCTTCGGCAAGCCGCGCGGCGGAGGTGGCGAGATGCTGCTTGGCGGTGTCGTTGGCTAGCGACTCGTGCAGCGAGAAACCGCGTTGCCGCTCGCTCGCCTCGGCAATGTTCGCGAGTTGCTCCACGCAGCGGTAGGGATAGGCGCCGATGCTGGTTTCACCGGACAACATGATGGCGTCCGCGCCTTCGTACACGGCGTTGGCCACATCGGTGACTTCGGCCCGGGTCGGAATCGGGTTCTCGATCATCGACTCCATGAGGTGCGTGGCGACGATGCAGCGCTTGCCCAGGCGGGCGCAAGTCTCCGCCAGGCGACGTTGCACGATGGGCAATGTCGCGATGTCGGTCTCGATGCCGAGGTCGCCCCGGGCGACCATGACGGCATCGGCGGCGCGTGCGATGGCCTCGGCGTTGTCCACGCCCTCGGTATTTTCGATCTTGGCGATGATCTGGATCACGCGGCCGGCCCTGGGACCAAGCATTTCCCGCAGTTCAGCGATGTCGTCCGCGGATCGCACGAACGACAAGGCGATGAAGTCGATTTCCTCGGCGACGCCGAACGCGATGTCATCCCGATCCTTGTCGGTGATCGACGCCAGGTTGACGGCAACGCCGGGCAGATTCACATGCTTGCGACTACCAAGCATGCCGCCGTCCGTGACTTGGCATTCGAGGCGGCCGTTGGACCGGGCGACGACGCGCACATTGATGAGCCCGTTGTCGAGCCTTACATGGTCCCCGACCGACACCGCGTCGGCGAGGCCGGGATAGTTCACCGCGATGGACGGCACGTCGGTGGCGCCTTGCGGGGCGATGTCGAGGAAGATCTTCTGGCCGGGATGCAATGCCAGGGCTTCGTCGAGCGGCCCGGTACGGATCTCCGGGCCTTGGGTGTCCAGCATGATGGGCATCGGATAGCGGACCTTGCGGTTCAGGGTCTTGATCCAACTGATGATTTCCGCCGCCTCGTCTTGGCTCGCGTGGGACATGTTGAGACGTACGACCGACATGCCGGCTTCGTAGAGGCGCTCGATGCCCTCGTAGGAAGCCGTTGCGGGCCCCACCGTGCAGATGATCTTGGTCTTGCGGCGATTGGCGGCCATCGTCGGTGGCACTAGCCGCGAGGCTGCCCGGACCAGTATCCGGGCGGTCGGCCCCGGGCCCATACGTGTTCCCGGGCGACCTCCTCGTTGAGGTCCGCTCCCCATCCGGCGCGGTCGGGGATCGCCACGCGACCGTTGTCGAACTCGAGCCGTTCGGTCACGAGGTCGTCCTTCCAGGGCACGTCGTCGATGTCGATTTCACAGATCCGGACGTTTGGAATCACCGCGCATAGATGGAGCGAGTGCAGGGTGGACAGGTGGCTGTAGTAGTTGTGGGGTGCGCAGTTGATCTCGAAGGTCTCCGCCATGTCCGCCACGCGCTTCGAATTGGCAAAGCCGTTCCAGGGCACGTCCACCATGCAGACGTCCATGGAACGGGCCTCGAAGTAGCGCCGGTAGTCCCTCGAGGTGAACAGGTTCTCGCCCGAGCAGATGGTGACACGGGTCGACTCGCGAACCTCCCGGAGCCCGTCGGGCTCGTACATGTCGACCTCCACCCACATCATGCGCATGTCTTCCAGTGCCCGACATATGCGCTTGGCGGCTTCCACCCGGAAGTTGAAATTGAGGTCGAGGGCGATGTCGACGTTGGGACCGACGGCATCGCGAAAGGTCCCGATCAACGTACGGATATGGTCGATCATGGCATTGTCCACCGTGCCATCGGTGGTGCCTTCTCCGCCGCCGAATCCGCCCCGGTACGTGCGGGCGACTTCGCCGGGATAGACGATGTTCGTCTTCAGTGCCGTGAAGCCGCGGGCGACGACTTCGTGCCCCAGGTTGGTGATGTCGTCCCAGGTCTTGAGCGGCGGCACGCCGATGATCTCGTGGTTCCCCGCGCGCGACGAACCACAGTGCGACCAGTAAACCCGCTGCCGGGTCCTCAAGGGGCCGCCGAACAATTCGCAGACCGGAACGCCGAGCGCCTTGGCCTTGATGTCCCACAGCGCCAGTTCGATGCCGGCGATGGCCTTGGCCGCGATGCCGCCGGGGCTCTGGCGCGCCATGCGGTACATGTCCCAGTAGCGAGCCTCCACCGGGCGGGGATCGTGGCCCAAGAGAATCGTCTCGAACTCCTTGGCGGACCCGACGACGCTGTACGGCATGCGGCCGTCGGAGCACTCGCCGTAGCCGGTGATCCCTTCGTCGGTGCGCACCGCCACGAACTGCCACGGCCGCCAACCCGCGTCGACAACGAAGGTGTCTATCCCCGTTATCTTCATGGGGAGCCCACGACGTCAAGCAAAAGAAGCGGCCGCAGACGCCAACCCGCGTCGACGACGAAGGTGTCTATCCCCGTTATCTTCATGGGGAGCCCACGACGTCAAGCAAAAGAAGCGGCCGCAGACGCCGACCCGCGTCGACGACGAACGTGTCAATTCCGGTGATCTTCATGGTTTCCCTCCCCGGCGTGTCGCAAGGCAGACGTCGACAGCATCTGCCGGCTGGTCGTGCCCGGGTGTCTTCGGCTACCGCGCGTCCGGCGCGGCCGCATGTTCGGCACGCATGAGTGCGTTCACTTCGTCGATCACGGCGGGAACCATCGCCTCGGAATAACCCCGCTTGATGGCCGCAACCGTGCCGTCCTTCTTGATCATGACCATATGCGGAATACCGTTGACCCCGAAACGCTTCTTGATTCGTCCGTTGTGATCGTTGGTCAGCGTCATCTTGTAGTCCTTCAGTCGACGCTTCATGGGCCGGTAGACCATGGCCTTTTCGATGTTTACCGCGACGACTTGCACCCGGTCGCGCCCGGCGTGCTGCTGAATCGTCTCGAGCACCGGCAACTCCTTGCGGCATGGTGGGCACCAAGTCGCCCAGAAGGTCACGATGACGACCTTGCCGCGCAAGTCCTCGAGATCGACCTTGTTGCCCTTCTGATCCTTGCCGAGATACGACGGCGGGAGATCGCCCACCTCCGGCACCGCATGAGCCGCCGACGCAAGCACCAGCGCCACCGCTGCCAGCAGTCTCGCTGTCCACGTTCTCATTCGGCAACCGTAACCATCCGCCCGATGCGCGTCAAACGCTCGCCTTCTCGTCTTGAAACGTGCCGACCTTTGGGACATCGTTGGTGCTTGCTCCCAACAAAACGCCCGCGTTGATCGTCGAATCCCGGCCCAAGCGGCCGTCCGAACTCGGTTCGGGTCTCCCCGTGTTCCTGCGCGACGCGTTGGCCGCTCGCGGCGTCGCGGCACCCGACGATCTGGATCTCTCGCTCAACCAACTGCACGCTCCCGACGCACTGCCGGGAGTCGAAGCCGCCGCCGAACGCCTGGCGACGGCAATCATCGAGGACGAACGCATTCTGATTGCCGGGGACTTCGATGCCGATGGCGCGACGGCATCGGCCCTGTGCGTGTCCGCGTTGCGCGCGATGGGTGCGGGCGATGTTGGCTTCCTGGTGCCCAACCGCTTCGAATACGGCTACGGACTGTCGCCGGAGCTTGTCGAGGTCGCCCTGTCGCGCTCGCCAAGGGTAGTCGTCACGGTCGACAACGGCGTATCGAGTGTCGACGGTGTGGCGCTCGCCAAGGCCAATGGGGTGGACGTTGTGGTCACGGACCACCACCTTCCGGGTGACGAACTCCCGGCTGCCCATGCGATCGTCAATCCGAACCTGGCGGATTCCGCGTTTCCCAGCAAAAACCTCGCCGGGGTTGGCGTTGCCTTCTACGTGATGGGGGCTGTCCGCCAGCGATTGCGAGGTTTGGGTTTCTTCGAGGGTCGGGGCATTGCCGAACCCAACCTGGCCGACTGGCTGGACCTGGTGGCGCTGGGCACGGTGGCCGACGTCGTGCCACTCGACCGCAACAACCGCATCCTGGTTCACCAGGGCTTGAGACGCATTCGCGGCGGCAGGACCCGGCCCGGGCTACGCGCCCTGATCGAAGTGTCCGGGCGTGCGGCGAGCACCTTGAGTGCCAAGGACCTCGGCTTCGCCATCGGACCGCGACTCAACGCCGCCGGCCGCCTCGAGGACATGTCCATCGGCATTCAGTGCCTCCTGGCTGACGACGACCGCTCGGCGCGGACGCTCGCGGAGCGGTTGGACGAGTTCAACCGGGCGCGCCGCGACATCGAAGCCGGCATGGTCGAGGAGGCGACGGACCTTCTGGACGGCGAAGTCGGCGACGACGTGGCGATCTGCGTCTACCAGCAGAACTGGCATCAAGGCGTAATCGGCATCGTCGCGGGCCGCATGCGTGAGCGTTACCACCGCCCCGCGATCGTCTTCGCCGACGCCGGCACATCGTCTCCGGGGGAACTCAAGGGTTCGGCGCGATCGATTCCCGGCTTGCACATCCGCGATGCCATCGCCGAGTGCGCGACTCGTCACCCGGGCTTGGTCGGTCCGTTTGGCGGGCACGCCATGGCCGCCGGATTGACCTTACGCCACGCGCATCTGCAACGCTTCCGGCACGCGTTCAACGAGGTGGTCGCCACCCGGGTCAGCGAGCGCGACCTGGCGGGCGTCATCGTCACCGACGGCGAACTCGCAGCCGCCGACATGAGGATTGACAACGCCCAGCTCGTTGCGTCCCACGGGCCGTGGGGCCAGGGATTCGAAGAACCCCTGTTTCACGGTGAATTCGACGTCGTGATGCAACGCGTCGTGGGCGAAAACCATCTCAAGCTCGCCCTCAAACACGACGGTCGGGTGGTCGATGCAATCGCCTTCAACACCGAACCCTTGCCCGGCAACCGGGCGCGGGCCGTCTACCGGCTGGGCGTCAACGACTACGGGGATGCCGATACGTTGCAGTTGGAGATTGCGGCGCTCCAGGCCGTCTAGACCCTCCGTCTCGCCGGTCACCCGCTGCGAATGCCTGCGGCGGGTTCGTCCTCGTACTGCTTCCGCCGTCGTTCACGTCGGCTCGCGGTTCTTGCGGCGTGCCGGGAATACGGCAGGACCCTTAGCGCCCGCAGGTGTTGCACAGGTATTCAAACGTTGCGTCGGCCACTCGGGCGCAGGTCGACTTCACGACATTCCAATCGTGCCACTTCGCATCCAGATGCCGGTATTCGGCCAAGGTGGATTCCTCCAGGTCGTAGGGAACCGAATTAGCCAGTTGAGCTTGCAGCTGTTGAAGCGGCGATTCGCCGGTGTCCTGCCGATAGAGCCGGTCGAACGAGCGCAACGCTCGAGCGGTTGCGTCATCTCCCAGGTGATCCGCCAGTGCTACGAAGTCCAGGTAGTCGCGGGTGGCATTGCGCCGAAGAATGAGCACGCCTTTTATGCGAAGTATCTCCGCCTCGGTGGGTACGGTCAGCGGAACGCCTCGCACATCCAGCGTCGTAGTCTCCAAGGGCTCGTCTCGGATGAGTTGTCGCACGCCGGTTTCGATGCCGTCCAGGTTTCCGAGGATCAACACGGGTCGGCGCACCCGGGCCGTGCGCCAGCCGGCGACCGACTCGAGTTGCGCAAGCACCTCTGAGAATCGGCTTCGAAGATCGGTCAATACATGATCGGCGTCGTGCGACAGCCGGTGTTCGGCGTGGATCGCTGCAGCCGTGCCACCGACCAGCACCGCATCCGGCGGGATCCGCTGCAGCCGTGCGGCTGCCGACAGTACGATTTCCCAATCAGGGAACGGCTCGCCGGTAGCGGACATGGTTCATCCAGAAGTGATGGCGTTGCGCGTAGGGGTCGACGACCTGCGGTGAGCAGATGCGTTCGATCTTGTCGAGCAGCGCAGGATCGTCGCGGGTCGCTCGCCGGAGGTCCGCCCAGTCGTCCCATCGCCCACGGGAGATGATGTCGTCGATGGCCGCGGCGGTATATCCCTGGTGGTTCAGATGTCGGTGTAGCACATGACCGTCGCCAGGGCGCTGCGGGCTATTCTACGCCGCCGTAGGGACGCCCGCTCACGCAGTTGCGGCTGTTAGAATTCCGCGACCCCGAAAGCCGACCCGAGCACCATGGCCGAAGTCACCTCCATACGCGAGACGTTGAAGTCCCTTGCCGGGCGTACCGATGCGCTACGGGGGTATCTTTGACTACGCCACGAAAAAGGAACGGCTAGAGGAGGTCGAGCGCGAACTCGCAGACCCGGAGCTCTGGAACGAACCGAACCGTGCCCAGGCCCTGGGGCGGGAACAGTCGTCGCTACAGACGGTGGTCAACGGGCTCGAACACTTGGGCACGTCACTTTCGGACCTGGCCGACCTCGCCGAACTGGCCGCCGCCGAGAACGACGCGGAGGCATTGGACGACATCGAGGAGGAACTGTCGGACCTCGCGCGGCGACTCGCGGAGCTTGAGTTCCGCCGCATGTTCCAGGGTGAACAGGACGAGTCCAACGCCTTTCTCGACATTCAGGCGGGATCAGGTGGAACCGAAGCCCAGGACTGGGCGGAGATGCTGCTGCGCATGTACCTGATGTGGGGCGAGAAGCGCGGTTTTCGAACCGATCTCGTGGAGGTGTCGGCGGGGGACGTGGCCGGCATCAAGAGCGCGACGATACAGTTCGGCGGCGACTACGCCTACGGGTGGCTGCGCACGGAGACCGGGGTCCACCGGTTGGTGCGCAAGTCGCCGTTCGATGCCGGCAACCGCCGCCACACCTCGTTCGCGTCGGTATTCGTCTCCGCCGAAATCGATGACGACATCGTGATCGACATCGACCCGGGGGACGTGCGTACCGATACCTACCGGGCCAGCGGGGCCGGCGGTCAGCACGTCAACCGGACGGACTCGGCCGTCCGGCTAACCCATCTGCCCACCGGGGTCGTGGTGCAGTGCCAGAGCGAGCGCTCACAGCATCAGAACCGGGACCGGGCGTACAAGCAACTGCGCGCCAAGCTCTTCGAAGTCGAACTCGCCAAGCGCCGCGAAGAACAGCAGGCCATTGAAGACGCCAAGGTGGACATCGGCTGGGGTAACCAGATCCGCTCCTACGTACTCGACCAGTCGCGGGTCAAGGATCTGCGCACCCAGGTCGAGCGGTTCGACCCCGGGAACGTACTCGACGGAGACTTGGACGAATTCATGGAAGCAAACCTGAAGGCCGGCGTATGAGCGACGACTCGCGCAACGAGGCGGAACAGCGCCGACGCAAGCTCGGTGAGCTTCGCCGCCGCGGCGAAGCCTATCCGAACGCGTTCAGGCGGGAAGACCTAGCCGGGGATCTCGTCGTCGAACACGGGGAGTCGACCAAGGATGAACTCGCCGAGGCGCGCGTCGGTGCCACCGTCGCCGGGCGCGTGATGCTACGGCGGGTGATGGGCAAAGCGAGTTTCATCACGCTGGAGGATCCAAGTGGACGAATCCAGTGCTACCTGCGGCGGGACGATGTCGGCGAGGATGCCTACGCGGACTTCCGCCAACTTTGGGACCTCGGCGACATCGCGGGCGTCCGGGGCACCCTCATGAAGACCAATACCGGCGAACTCACGGTGCACGCGAGTGAAGTCCGGTTGCTTGCGAAATCCCTGCGGCCACTGCCCGAAAAGCACCACGGGCTCGCGGATCAGGAACTCCGCTACCGGCAACGCCACCTCGATCTCATCGTGAACGAGGAGTCGCGCCAGGTGTTCCGCACCCGGGCCCGGCTCGTGACGGCGATGCGCCGATTCTTCGACGAACGGGGATACCTCGAAGTCGAGACCCCGATGATGCACCCGATACCGGGCGGTGCCACTGCGCGTCCCTTCGTCACCCACCACAATTCCCTGGACACGGATCTCTATCTGCGCGTGGCGCCGGAGTTGTACTTGAAACGACTGGTGGTCGGTGGTTTCGAGCGGGTCTACGAGATCAACCGCTGCTTCCGAAACGAGGGCCTGTCTCCGCGGCACAACCCGGAGTTCACGACGGTCGAGTTCTACCAGGCCTTCGCGGACTACGGCGACCTCATGGACCTGACCGAGGACCTGCTCGGCGAGTTGCTCCGGGACATCGCCGGGAGCACCTCGATCACGTTCGAGGGTCACGAGATCGACTTCGGGACCGCGATCCCGAGACAACGAATGACGACGGCCGTGGCCACCGAGACCGGCATCCCGGAAGGCGATCTCACGGACGAGGGAAGACTCGGCGAGGTGGCCCGCGGCATGAACATGCCCGTGCAGCCGGGCTGGGGTTGGGGCCGCCTGCTGATGGAGATCTTCGAGGCGCGCGTCGAGGCCAATCTCGTCCAGCCGACGTTCATCACCCACTACCCGGCGGAGGTCTCCCCGCTGGCCCGCAAGAGTGCGGACGACCCGCGCCTCACGGACCGTTTCGAACTGTTCGTGGCGGGGCGCGAGATCGCCAACGGTTTCAGCGAGTTGAACGACCCGGAGGATCAGGCGGAACGCTTCGCCCGGCAGGCGGAACTCAAGGACCGCGGCGACCTGGAAGCCATGCACTACGACCAGGACTTCCTGGCCGCACTGGAACACGGCATGCCGCCGACCGCCGGCGAGGGAATCGGCATCGACCGCCTGGCGATGCTCCTGACCGATTCGACGACGATCCGCGATGTGGTGCTGTTCCCGCAATTGCGGGGCATCGAGGACGACAACTCGTAATGGCCGCTGCCGCCGACCGGGTGAGGCTGGAACCCTCGTGGAAGGCGGCGCTGGCGGGCGAGTTCGAGGCCGCCTACATGGCGCGGTTGCGTTCCTTCCTGGTGACCGAGAAGCAGGCCAGGAAGACCGTCTATCCAAGCGGCGAGCACATATTCGCCGCCCTCGACGCGACCCCCCTCGAATCGGTCAAGGTGGTCATCATCGGACAGGATCCCTACCACGGACCGCGTCAGGCTCACGGCCTGTGCTTCTCGGTGCAGGCGGGCGTGGCCCTGCCGCCGTCGCTGGTCAACATCTTCGAGGAGATCAACACGGATATGGCCGACGACGACGTGCCGTGCGGCCGCCACGACGGTACCGTTCCGCCGGGCAAGGGCTGTCTCGCGCCCTGGGCCCGCCAAGGCGTGCTGCTGCTGAACGCCGTATTGACGGTAGTCGCCGGCCGCGCCGGCTCGCATCAGGGCCGCGGCTGGGAGACCTTCACGGACCGCGTGGTCGAGACCGTCAACCGGGAACGCCAACACGTGGTGTTCATGCTCTGGGGCAGCTACGCCCAGAAGAAGGGCGCGGCGGTGGACACGTCGCGCCATCTCGTGCTGACATCGCCGCACCCATCGCCGCTAGGTGTCGTCACTTCTCGAAGGCGAACCAGTACCTGGTGGATCACGGCGTGATGCCGATCAACTGGTTCGACGTGGAGTAGCAAATATCGTGTTCATCCGCAGAATCAAGCTTCGCAACCTGCTTTCGTTCGGTCCCGAGGGGCAGGAACTGGAACTCAAGCCACTCAATGTCCTGATCGGGCCGAACGGTGCGGGCAAGTCCAATCTCGTCGAGGTCATGGGGTTGCTGAGATCTGTCCCCGGGAAGCTGGTCGATACCATCAGCGAAGGCGGTGGCATGCAAGAGTGGGTATGGCGCGGCGAGCCCCAGGCGACTTCGGCGGAACTGGAAATCGTGGTTGCGGGGCCGGACGGCTGTGGACCGTTGCGGTATCGCCTCGCCATTGCGACAGACGCCAACAACGCGTTTAGAGTGGCCGAAGAAAGTCTTCAGGACGAGAGGGCGAACGGAAGGCGCACCTATCTCCAATCAGACGGTACCGATGCACTCGTCGGATCATTGCAGCAGAACCTATTTAGTCGCCATCAGTCGGTGCTTGCTCAGTTCAAGATGTCGGATGCCCCGGAACTAGCCTACATGACGGAACAACTGGCAGGGATTGCGCTCTTTCGGGAGTGGCACTTCGGGAGGAATCACGCCACGCGCCTGACCCAACAGCCGGATCTGCCGAACGACTTCCTATCGGAGGATGGCGAAAACCTCGGCCTTGTCCTGAACCAGCTGATGAGCGAGTACGAAGCTCGCGATCACGTCATAGAGGCACTGAAGACGCTTTACGAGGGCGTAACCGACTATCGGGTCGACATTCAGAAGGGCCAGGTCCGGCTATTCCTGTTGGAGGGCGACGTGGCCATCCCTGCCACGCGGCTGTCCGATGGCACGCTACGCTATCTGTGTTTGGTTACGATCCTATGCCATCCGAATCCGCCGCCCTTGATCTGCTTGGAAGAGCCCGAGCTGGGTTTGCATCCCGACATCCTTCCGAATCTGGCGGAGTCGCTACGTTCGGCATCCGAGCGTTGCCAGTTGATTGTGACCACTCATTCCGATGTGATCGTCGACGCCCTCACCGATGCCCCGGAAAGCGTGGTCGTGTGCGAGAAACACGACGGGGCGACGACGATGAAACGCTTAGATGCCGACAAGCTCAGCCATTGGTTGGCAAGCTACCGACTGGGCGAGCTTTGGAGTTCGGGCGAATTGGGCGGCAATCGCTGGTGACTGCGGCCAGGGTCATAGTCGAGGGCGGTGGCAATCGACGCGAACAACAGATGAGGTGCCGCAGGGGGTTTCGGCGGTTCTTTGAATCGGCGGGGCTCGGCAGCTCGTTCGCGGTTGTTGCCGAGGGAAGCCGAGAAAGCGCTTACAGGAGATTCCAGATCGGCATGGCCAATCCGAGTGGCAACGAGTTCATCGTGCTCGTCGTCGATAGTGAAGCCCCCGTCATCAAGGACAATGCGCCGTGGGAGCACCTGAGGAAACAAGACAACTGGGACAAGCCGACGGCTGCATCCGACGACAACGCCCACTTGATGGTTCAATGTATGGAGGCTTGGTTCCTTGCCGACAAGAGTGTCTTGGCGAGCCACTTCGGACACGGTTTCGCAGCTAGTGCACTTCCCGCGAACCCGAACATCGAGGTGGTTCCGAAGTCCGACATCGACGACGGCCTTAAGGGCGCGACGCGAGCGACGAGCAAGGGTAAGTACAACAAGGGCCGCGACTCCTTTGCAATCCTAGGGGAACTCAACCCCCAATTGGTTGCGAAGGCTTCGCCGCATGCGGCACGCCTGTTGAGCACGCTCGAAGCACACGTTTCGGAATGAACATCGCATCGAACCGGCTCCCGGCACGCCCGCCGAAGATCGGCGAGCTAGTGCAAGTCCGATTCCGGCGTTGGTGGGTCGAAGACGTCATTCAGGCAGCACCAGGCGAATCCTCCCAGGTCGACCTCGCATGCGCCGACGACGACGCCCAAGGCCAGTCGCTGACCGTTTTCTGGGACTACGAACTCGACCGACGCATCCTGCAGGACGAAGGCTGGGCCGATCTCGCGTCCAATGGCTTCGATTCACCTCGTTGGTTCGCGGCGTTCTTCCACACGTTGCGGTGGAGCTGTTCCACCGCCACGGACCCTGGCCTGTTCCAAGCTCCTTTCCGCGCCGGCATCACCATCGACGCCTATCAGATGGAGCCGCTGCGCAAGGCGCTGCGGCTACCGCGCGTCAACCTCTTCATCGCGGACGACACCGGTCTCGGCAAGACGATCGAAGCGGCCCTGATTGCGCGCGAGCTACTCCTTCGCCGCAAGGCCAAGGTCATCGTCGTGGCCGCGCCGCCTTCGGTACTCGAACAATGGAAAGGGGAACTCGAAGAGCGTTTCGGCTTGATCTTCGAGATACTCGACCGCGCCTACGTGTCGAGAATGCGCCGGGAGCGGGGCTTTGGCGTCAATCCCTGGCGAACCCACAGCCGGTTTCTCGTCTCCCACAACCTGCTGATCGACCCCGCCTATGCGGACCCTATGCGCGAGTGGTTGGGCCCGATGCTCGCCGGTAACCTGCTGATACTCGACGAGGCACACCACGCGGCACCGTCATCCGGCGGGCGCTACGGCATTGAGACCCGGTTCACGCGTGCCGTACGCGACATCTCCTCGCGGTTCGAACACCGCCTATTCCTCTCCGCAACGCCGCACAACGGCCACTCGAACAGCTTTTCGACGCTGATGGAACTGCTCGACCCGTACCGGTTCACGCATGGCATCAAGATCCGCGGAAGACGCGACCTCGACGAGGTCATGGTCCGCCGGCTGAAGGAGGACATCCGCCAGGTCCAAGGCGGCTTTCCCAAGCGCAACGTCGAGCGCCTCGTCGTAGATGACTTGTCACCCGACGCTCCCGAGCTTGTTCTCTCCCGGTTGCTGGACGAATACCGCAGGGCACGCGAAAGACGGCACGCCACGGCGTCGAAGAGAGCGCAAGCGGCGGCGGGGCTGCTTGTCGTCGGCTTGCAGCAGCGCCTGTTGTCGTCCATCGAAGCATTCGCGCGCAGTCTGAAGGTGCATCGCGAGACGGTTCTCCGGCATTGGAACAAGGCGAAGTCGGTCGGCGATCCCCCGCAGAGCGATGGTGGCTACCAGTCGGACCTCTACACGCGGCCTCCCGGGTCGCCGAAACCGTCCACTTCGGGCGTACGCCCGCCAAGCCGAAGCGCTCACGCTCGGGATTCTTGATCAGGCGCTGACCGGTGGGAGTGATACGCCGAACGAAATCATTCAACGACGCCTTCTAGACAGCGCTCCACGCGACATCGAAGAACTCCGGCCGCAACTGGAACCCCGTGCGGGGGAGTTCGCACGTATTGCCATCGAGCGTCTTGCCGAGCGGCCGTTTCGCTGCGCAAAACGCTCGAGTAGCAGGGCGAACGGGTCGTCGCACAACTACAGAGTCGCCAATAGGACTTCGCTCAGTTGCGGTTCATGTTTGCTGAGAGCGAAGTCCGACAACTCGCGTCGGAGATGAGCCATTGGGAGAAGCGGGTCGTGCAGTTCGACCGTGACCTGAGGGAGGAACCCGACCGAATTCGCGACTTCTACAAGGTTCGCGCCCAGCGAGTTGAACCGGTGGGATTGGTCTACCTTTGGCCGGAAACCAACTGAAGTCGCATTTTTGGGCCATAGCATGAGATTGGCCAGGAGTTGGCGGAACCGGACCACCAACATGCAGAAGGCTCGTCGCCACGGCCAATGGTCGCTCCTATTCCGTAACTCCTTGATCTTTATGTAATTCGCAAAGGGTGTAAGATGCGAGTACGCGAGGAGACAACAGTGACTGACGCGCAGCACATCTATCGCTTTGTGATCGACGCGTGGGATCCACGGGAGTTGCCCATGGGTCGGCTCGCCGAATACATGGCCGATTTGTCGCGGTTGTTCGGAGAGGGTAACCATGTCCATTTTGACCGCCTAGAACCAGGAAGCACCGTTCTGGTCCAGCATGTTGACAGGCAAGCACTCGCAACGGTCGAGGAACGCCTCATGCTGGCCGCAGGCCGCGACCCACCCGATGAGATCGCCAAATGCTACAGGGTGATCGACGAACGGCTCGCCGAAGACGGCGCAAGCGGAAGTCTGCGTGGAAGCAATGGCGCGGAGATTCTTCGCTTCCCCGGCCACGAGCGGCCCCGGCCTCCTACGTTTGGTCCCTTCCGCCAGAACGGTTGCTTCGATGGGATGCTCATTCGCGTGGGTGGCAAGGACGACACGGTCCCGGTTCACCTCCAGGATGGCGACGTCACACACAGTTGCAACGCAACGCGCGACATGGCCCGCCGGTTGGCACCCCACCTCTACAACGGGACGATCCGAGTCACGGGAAGCGGTCGTTGGAAACGGGACGCCGAGGGTCACTGGATACTGTTGCGGTTCGACATCAAGGATTTCGAGGTTTTGGATGATCGGCCCCTGCCGGAGCTTGTCGAACAGCTACGTGGTGTACCGGGTAGTGGTTGGCGCCGCGTGAAGGATCCATCGGCGGAACTGCGTCGCTTACGGGACGAAGCCGAGAGTCGTCTCCCCTGATGGCCGTATTCGATGCGACCGCACTGATCCACCTGTTCGAGCCGGATGCTCCGGCAATCATCGATCCCACAACGCAGCAACCTGTACCAGATGCACAGGCAAGAATCGACAATCTCGTCCAGACCTTGGAGCAAAAGCGTGAAAGGGTCGTCGTTCCCACGCCAGCACTTAGCGAGGTCCTTGTCCACGCCGACGACGCCATGGCGACCTATCTCGAAGTACTGAACAACACGTCACGTTTTCGCATTGTCCCATTCGACCAACGGGCAGCTATCGAGCTAGCTGCCATCGTCCGGGACGGCCCTTCCACCGAGGAACTTCGCGTCGGCACGGGGAGTACCCGGGCCTCATTGAAGTTTGATCGGCAGATCGTGGCCATTGCCCGCGTCGAGGACGAAACGGCGATCTACTCCGACGACGCTGACATGGGGAAGCTGGGCGAGTCGTTCGATCTGAGGGTAATCCGGACGTACGATCTACCGCTTCCGCCCGGAAAGCAGACCCAGTTGTTCTGACTGACCCCTCGCCTACTGGGCGGCTTGTTTTCGACGCGTGCGGGGAGGTCAGGGCGTCGGCAGGTTAGAATCCCTGAGTGACTGCAACTGGCTCGCGCATGGCTAAACCCGACCCTTACATTGCCGCGCATTTGGAGTGGATCGGGTTCGTCCGGCCGACCGGGTTGGTTGTGTCTGCGCCGGCGCTCCTCAAGGCAGGTGCCATCCTGAACCGCCGGGACGCACAGGCAGGAACTGCTTCGCGAATGCGCTGTGAATGGCGACGGAGAGGGCCAAGAAGACTCCCCACCACCTTGGCTACCAGACTTCCGGGGCTTTGCTGCCACGGTGCTCGGTTGGAGCTTCTCGCCTGGAGGCTACGCAGGTACCAACGAAGCGCCGATCCCACCGGAGCTTGAAGTCGTGCTGCCGGATTCCGGCGGGATTCTCCGCCCAGATTTCGCTGTCCGTCGCGAACGTCTCGCCGCTGTACGGCGTGACAATGCCCTGGAGATTCGCGACGGGGCGAATGACGAGGCATCGCCTTGGCAAGTCCTGGTGTGCTGCCGCGAGCGCGGCGAAGACTTCGACAAGGTGTCCGGCAGTCCCGGCGCGAACGGAGCGGAGATGTCGCCGCACGGCACCATGGAACGGTTGCTGCGCCAGACCGGCGTGCCTGCCGGGTTGCTCTTCAACGGTATCGTGCTGCGTCTGATCTCGGCACCGAAGGGCGAGAACTCCGGCTGAAGGGTGGATCGAAGGGACGACCGTACGAACAGGAACGGACAGCGAGGCCGAGTGCGAGCGATGAGTGTCCTAGGAAACACGAAATCCGACCGTCACCGAAAGGCGCAATCGTTCGTGATCGATGTCGAGGAAGATGCAGCAGCGGCCAAGCGGGGGCTTGGTGAATGCCCAAAACGTGTGAGTCATGGTCCGATTGGTGGTGGGCGCCTTCGGAACGTCGGTGCTGTGGGCGTTGCGAAAGCGGTACATCGACTCGAGAGCGTCAAATGGGTGACGCTTGAGCACAACGTCCGAGATGCGCTTCGTGAAGCGCGGGGGGGCCTGGGACGACCCGCCAATAACCTATCGAAACAAGGGCGTTTCGTAGTTGGTCAATCCCCCGGGGGACGGTAGAACTGGCGCGTCGGTAGAACGAGCTTTGGCAGGTTCATCCTCAGGCACTGGTTGGAGACGAACTCCCTCCAGTATGGCCAGACGTGGAAACTCGCGTTCTGGTGGGCGAACTGTTCCAACGCATCTTCGCCGGGACTACTCTCCATGGAATAGTCGGCGATCATCACTGCTTCGATGGCGGCGACCTCATTCGCTATCTCCGATGGTTCATCCGGGTCTTCCCCCGCGTCAGGAGCGGCGGTCCGAACCCACCGAACCCCGAGATCGATGAACACCCGTAGGAGTTCGATGGATTGATCCTCGCTCCCAACGTCTACTACCTCGAATGAGCTAACGACGTGTTTGAGTTGGACGTTGAGGACTTCGGCGTCTGGGTCGAACTTCGGGTCATAGCCATCTGCCATGTCGGCCGTCATCGACCGAATGCTGACGTCTTCGATGGTCAGTGCATCGATGGCGAGTTGCAGCGCGTCGCTCACGCGGTTGTACCTAAGCCAACCACCTACGCCGCGAGATCAGCCGTCATGTGCGGCAACCTTCGCGGCGTCAGAACCTCTTGCCAAGGATCTGCATCCTCGTTAGGCACGCGGCTAATCGCAGCCAAGGTTCGTCTACGACTCAAGGCGCTCGAAACGAACGCGTGCGCCGAAATCCTTCCCCCCGTTCTGAATCCCTGGTCGTAGGTCAACACGTTGACAAGATGCTGATTCAGGCTCACGCCTTCGTCCCCGGCTCTATAGGCAAGTGCCCGATGCAGGCTCCTTGAGAGCCGCAAGGTCACGCGTCCACTGAAATCATCTTGGAGAACGGCCGGCGAAGGGAAAGACCTGTCCTCGTCAGCGAACATTGCAGCCGCAGTCTCAATGGTGTCGATCGCCAGTTCGTAGGCTTCCCCGGCAGACGCGGCGTACTCGCGCACATCCGGGAGTTCCTTCACGCGCGCCTCGAAGTGGGAGTCGCCGTCGAAATCGATCTCTCGCACCGTGATGTTGTAGGCGTACGGATTCATCGTTGTCGTCATCTGTCTTCCTCCTTCCGTTCTTCCAAACCGTCTGCGTGTGTCACCAGAAGCTGCCTGATTCGCGCCACATAGATGGGCTTGACTTGCGGGTTTTGACCATGGCCACAGGTGATTGACGCCGAGGTGAAGTTCACCAGCGTTGGATGGGTAATGACCTTGTGACCGGTCTTTTTACCGTCACGGACGGCAAAGCCCAGCCCCTCGAGCAATCGGATCATATCTTTGCATCGAATGCTCCCGCGGGTCGCGAGGTGGTCGATTGCGCCACGGACGTCCCGCGTGGTCTGGCTCATGGTGACGCCATATATAGTGTCACTGATGTGGCATGTCAACCTCTCGATTCGCCCTAACTGTCGCGGTGGACGGCCGGGGAGGCGGGTCCGACCGATTGGGGGACCGGCTGCGGGTGCTGTCGTTGCCTATTGATCAAATGGGTTGATTGCATGAACCAGGCCGACTAACGTCGCCGCCTTTCCCCGACCAACCCCAACCTGACCGTCAACGAAATCCGCATCGTCGGCTCACTGATGGAGAAGGCGGTAACGACGCCGGAGCAGTGTCCGTTGACGCTGAATGCCCTCGCCCTGGCCTGCAACCAGAAGTCGAGCCGGGATCCCGTCCTGGCACTGGATCAAGAAACGGTGCGCCGCACCGCGCGCGTCCTGGAGGACAAGGACATTGTTACCCGTGAAGAGAACTTCAGAACGGGCATCACGAAGTACCGGCAGCGGCTATGCAATACCCAATTCAGCGAGTTGCAGTTCACCCCCGACGAGTACGCCGTGGTTTGCGTGCTGTTGCTGCGCGGTCCCCAGACACCCGGAGAATTGCGAACCCGAACGTCGCGTATGCACACCTTCGCGGACAACGACGCGGTGTCGGCGACGCTCGCCGGTCTGCTCGACCCCGACCGCGAAGCCGGTGCCGTGGTGGCCCGCCTGCCACGCGTCCCGGGACGACGCGACCACGAATACATGCACCTGTTCGCCGGCGAAATCGACTCCGTACCGGAGGAGGAACGACTGCCGGGGCCCGCCACACCGAGATCGAGCCGACTCGACGAACTCGAGGCCCGCGTACAGGTACTCGAGACGGAATTGGCTGCACTCAAACAGGAGTTGTCCGCGTCGGGGCGGCCCTGACGCGTCGCGAAGCGACG
>JAGWBM010000005.1:0-31606 GCA_021295895.1 Pseudomonadales bacterium | reverse complement strand
AACACCATGAACAAGCTCGAACTATTCATCGACGGCGAATTCGTCGCGAGCCGCGCCGACGGCATCGAGGTGACGAATCCCGCTACCCAGGAAGTCCTGTGCGAGGTGCCCTTCGCCACGGCGGACGAAGTGGACCGGGCCGTCCAGGGCGCCAAGGAGACCTTTCGCGCCTGGCGCGAGGTGCCGACGCCCGAGCGTGCGCGGCTGTTGTTCGCCTACCAGGATCTGCTCAAGAAGCACCAGGACGACGTTGCCAGGGACCTGTGCCGGGATACCGGCAAGACCTGGGATGATGCGCGCGGCGAGGTGTGGCGCGGTATCGAGGTGGTCGAGCACGCCTGTGGCATCGCGTCGTTGATGATGGGCGAGACGGTGGAGAACGTGGCGCGGGGCATCGACACCTACAGCCTCGTGCAACCCATCGGGGTCTGTGCAGGCATCACGCCGTTCAACTTCCCCGCGATGGTGCCCTTGTGGATGTATCCCCTCGCCATTGCCTGCGGCAACACGTTCGTCCTGAAGCCGTCGGAACAGGATCCCACGGTTCCCAACCGGTTGATGGCACTGCTCAGGGACGCCGGCGCCCCCGACGGCTTGGTGCAGGTGATCCACGGTGGCAAGGAACAGGTGGACGCGCTGCTGACCCACCCGGATGTGCGTGCGGTCAGTTTCGTGGGATCGGCACCCGTGGCCAAGGCGGTCTACGCCAAGGCCGCGGCGCACGGCAAACGCGTACAGGCGTTGGCGGGTGCCAAGAACCACCTGGTTGTCATGCCCGATGCGGACAAGGATCAAGCCATCGCCAGCCTGGTAGGCGCGACCTGCGGAGCGGCGGGGCAACGCTGCATGGCGATCAGCGCTGCCGTACTGGTGGGGGAGGCCGCGGATTGGCTTCCCGACCTCAAGGCGGCCATGGCGGCCGTGCGCCCGGGAGCCTGGGACGACGAAGGAGCGGGTTACGGGCCCCAGATCACCCGTACCGCCCGGCTGCGCATTCTCGCCGCCATCGAGTCCGGCAAGTCAGAAGGGGCCGATTGCCTACTGGACGGCTCCGCCTACGACGTGCCGGGATACCCCGACGGCAACTGGGTCGGACCGACCCTGTTCGCGAACGTGGCGCCGGACATGTCGATCTATGCCCAGGAGATCTTCGGCCCGGTGCTGGCGACGTCCACCGTGTCGACGCTCGACGACGCCATCGGTCTCGTCAATGCCAACCCCTACGGCAACGGCGTCTCGATTTTCACCTCGTCGGGTGGCGCGGCACGCCGCTTCCAGCGCGAGATCGAGGTCGGCCAGGTGGGCATCAACATCCCGATCCCGGTGCCGCTGCCGTTCTTCTCGTTCACGGGTTGGAAGGACTCGTTCTTCGGCGACCAGCACGTCTACGGCAAACAGGCGGTGAGGTTCTATACGGAGACCAAGACGGTGACCGCGCGCTGGTTCGACGAAGCGCCGGTCGACGCCCCGAACATGACGATCAGGTTGAAGTAGCGAGTCGGCATTCGCCGGCTTGTACCGGCGAGGCGTCGGAGCGGACGGCGGCGAGGGCGAGGCCGTCGCCGATCGCGGCCACGGTGCCAATCTTCTTCGAACCGTCCATGACGTCGGCCCCCACCGGAGGCGGCGAGCCGTCGAAACGGTAACGGCGCAGTTGCTGTTTCACCTGCCCGCGGTGTTCGGCGCGGGCCACGACCTCCTGACCCAGATAGCAGCCCTTGGCGAAGTTCACGGCACCGATGTCGGTGAGGCCGATCATCTGCGGCAGAAAGCGCTCCGCGATTGCCTCGGTGACCAAAACGAAGCCGGCTTGTGCACAGGCATTGGCGAATCCCGCGTGGTTCTCGTCGGGCGTACCCGGCGTCGCGAAATAGCCGACGGGGGCCAGTTCGACCGCGCCCGGCGACCCGTCCGGGGACAGGCGCAGGCCGGTGTCCGCCTCCTCGAGTTTCGCCTTCGCGAACAACAGGTACTTGCCGAGTTCACGTGCCAGGATTGCCATGACGCTTGGATGCACGAGCAGCCGAACGTGGCTTGCCTCGCCGGCGACCCACCCGTTGGCGACAACGCGGCCCTTCAGGTTGCACAACGCCATCGGCAGGGCGCGGTCGGGCTCGAGCTGATCGAGGTCGGCCGTCAGGTAGCCCTGTAGGAAGGTGGCCGCGTCCGGCCCGGCGAAGTCCAGTTGTGCGAGGTTTCTCACGGCGTACGGCGACGAGTTCCCAATCCGGTGGTGGGCATTTTCGCATGACTTGGCGGCATCGGCAGACGATGATGGCGGCATGCGCGAAGACGATCGCCAATACGACCGCGTGCTTTGGCGGAGCCGTCGGGGCATGCTGGAACTCGATCTCGTGCTCGTCGATTTTGCCCGGGCGCGTTACACGCTGCTGTCCTGCGCCGACCAGGAAGCCTATCGCGGTCTGTTGGCGCAGGATGACTGGACGATCTGGGAATGGCTGCAGCGACGGGCCGCGCCGACCGCGCCGTTTGCACGGATCGTGGAATTGATCGCCGGCTTCGTCGCGGACGACGCTCGCCAAGGTGATGAAACGGCTTTCCGAACGCCCGGTGCGGTGCCGCGCGAATCCGATGCAGACCTCGAATCCTGATGCGGCGGTGGAGTCCTCGCCTGTCGATCCTGCGCCGACGTCGGAGGTCGATTGGACGCCGGGTTGGGACTGGCTGGGATGTGTTCTGGCCATCCACATCCTGGTGGCCGTGCCGTGGGTTGCCAAGGTCGGCGCGTGGCTGATCGCCGTGGCGGTACCGGCGTTCGGCTATTACGTGTGGGTGTTTTGGCGCGCACAAAGCTGGCGTTTCGCGCTAGAGAACGAACGCGTCGTGTTGTTCGAGCCGGAACGACGTGACGGAAGCCGGGTGCCGGCGCGGCTTCGAGGTCCGCCGTGGATGACCGAGCGGTGGGTCGTCGTGCGCACGACCCGGCGCATCTTGGTGCTTCGCGCCGGGCGCTACGACGCGGCGGAGTTCGCCAGGTTGCGGCGCGCTCTCCTCGGTGGTGCGGCCACCGGCTGAAGCACATCGAGCGGATCCGCTGCCGGATACAGGACGCTCGGACTTGGTTGCGGGGCCGGGCGCGGATAATCCAGCGTGTAGTGGAGTCCGCGGCTTTCCCGGCGCATCACGGCGGCCCGGACGATCAGTTCGGCCACGTGCACGAGGTTGCGCAGTTCGATGAGATCGGCACTCAGTCGATGGCGGGCGTAGTAGTCGTGGATCTCCTGGCGCAGCAGGTCGATGCGGTGCTGTGCGCGCTGCAACCGCTTGTTGGTCCGCACGATGCCGACGTAGTCCCACATGAATCGTCGGAGTTCGGTCCAGTTGTGGGCGAGGACGACCTGCTCGTCGGAGTCCGAGACCCGACTCTCGTCCCAATCCGGCGGCGCGCTTTGCAGGCGCGGCTTGGCAAGCAGCCGCCGGGCGATGTCCCGGGCGGCCGCTTCCGCGAACACGAGGCATTCCAGCAGGGAGTTGCTCGCCAGGCGGTTGGCGCCATGCAGACCCGTGTACGCGGTTTCGCCGATGGCGTATAGCCCCGGAATGTCGGTCCGACTGGCGAGATCGACGACGACGCCGCCGCAGGTGTAGTGCGCGGCCGGCACGACGGGAATCGGCTCGCGGCGCATGTCGATGCCGAGCTTCAGGCACTGCGCCAGGATGTTCGGGAAATGCGCCTCGATGAACTCGCCGCTTTGGTGGGAGATGTCCAGGTAGACGCATTCCGCGCCGAGCCGCTTCATCTCGTGGTCGATGGCGCGGGCAACGATATCCCGGGAGGCGAGTTCGCCGCGAGGGTCGAAGCGGTCCATGAAACGACTGCCATCGGGCAGCAGGAGCTTGCCCCCCTCGCCGCGTATCGCCTCCGAGATCAGGAACGATCCGCGCCCCGTTTGCCGCGCGGCCTGCGGATGGTAGAGACAGGTGGGATGAAACTGGTTGAACTCCATGTTGGCGACGCGGCAGCCGGCCCGCCATGCCATGGCAATGCCATCGCCCGTGGCGCCGTCGGGGTTGCTGGTATACACGTAGACCTTGCTGGCACCGCCCGTCGCCAGGACCACGTAGGGTGCTTCGAAGACTTCCACCGCGTCGGATTGGATGTTGTAGACGTACGCCCCGACCACCTGGTCCGGTGTCTGGCCGAGCTTGCGTGTGGTGATGACGTCGATGGCGACGCGCCCGCCCAGGATCTCGATGCTGGGGTGTTGCATCGCCCGTTCGTTCAACGTTCTGGCGATGGCCGCGCCCGTGGCGTCCGCGACGTGCAGAACGCGCCGATGGGAGTGACCGCCCTCCCGGGTGAGGTGCAGCGCCTCGCCGTGCCGGTCGAACTCGAGCCCTAGTCCGACGACGTGTTCGATGGCTTTCGGCGCCTGGGTGACCGTGAAGCGCACGACGTCCGCCTGGCAGAGACCGTGCCCCGCCGCCACGGTGTCGGCGATATGGGACTCGAAGCTGTCGTCGGTGTTGGTGACAGCCGCTACGCCGCCCTGCGCCCAGTTGGTGGCACCGCCTTGCACCGCGTCCTTGGAGACGACGGTGACGCGCGTTGTCTCGGCCAGATGCAACGCCGTCGCCAGACCGGCGGCGCCGCTGCCGATGATGAGTACGTCCGTTCGGTGTCGTTTCGCCACGGTCGTCGCGGGGTTCGCATGCCCATTCAACGATACGGAGTATACGCCCGCGTCACCGTCGCGATTCGGGTCACTCTGACACGCAGCATGCGCGAATTCTTCGAATTCTTCGATTCGCGTCTCAACGGTGGCTCGGGGATAATGGAGGTTGGGCATAGTGATCGCGCCCGGGTGTACGCACGTCCCGGCTGTGGGGTGCTCGAACAAGGAACAACGGGTGAGCGCGGACACCGACAGAGAACTCGTCAGGCGGGTGCAGAAAGGCGACCGCGGCGCGTTCGACCTTCTCTTCCTACGCTATCAGCACAAGATCCACGGTCTGGTGGCCCGCTATGTACATGCCCAGGAAGAAGTGGACGACGTCGTCCAGGAAGCCTTCATCAAGGCGTATCGGGCGTTGCCACGCTTTCGGGGCGAGAGTGCGTTCTACACCTGGTTGTACCGTATCGCGGTCAACACGTCGAAGAACTACCTGGTATCCCGCGCCAGGCGACCGCAGGGTGTAGAACTCGACGCCGGCGATGGCGATGTGGGCGAGGTGGCGGAGGCACTCAAGGAGACGGAAGACCCGGAGAGCGCCCTGCGCCGCGACGAACTCCAGGCGGTCGTAGACCACGCGATTGGGGACCTTCCAGAAGATTTGAGAGCCGCGCTAACTCTTCGCGAGTTCGATGGTCTAAGCTATGAACAGATTGCAGTGGTGATGGATTGTCCAGTGGGTACGGTACGGTCCCGTATCTTCCGTGCCCGGGAGTCCGTGGACGAGCACATCCGGCCCTTGGTGGATCAACGACGGGTCTCGCGAAGGGAGAAGTGACATGACCGAGACGACACGAGAATCATTGAACGAAGCGTTGTCCGCCGTGGTCGACGGTGAGGCGGAAGAGCTTGAACTGCGCCGGGTTCTGAATGCCGTCGAGCGCGACCCGGAGCTGCGCGGGAAATGGGAGCGCATGCACTTGATCGGCGATGTCATGCGCGGTGGTGCGATGCGGCTCGGCGACCACGGAATGGCGGATCTCGACGACTCTGCGATGTCTGGAGTCGACGAAAATGTTGCCCGCGGGCCGTCCCGTGGGCGTTGGCTCACGGGTGTGGCGGCGGCCGCGGCGGTGATGATCGCCGTGACTTTCGTTGCGGTGCAGGACCGGCAAACCGCGGACAGTCAGCCCATGGTGGCGCAATCGAGCACGACCATGGTTGCCGAACCATTGTCCGAAGAGGATCTGCGCCGCAACCTCGACCACCTCATGCAGCACGCGCATCGCTCGTCGGTGGCCAGCCGTTCGCCGGCAATGACGTTTGTCAAAGCGCTGGCGGTGCCAAGCGGGAGCGAAGAAGGTCAGTGAAGCTGATCTCGCCGCTGCCTATCTGGCGGCTATGCAGCGTCGTGCTCGCGGCGGCGGGCGTGACCGGTTGGGTATTCGCGGAGGAACGCGTCGCGGCCACGACCCCAACCGAGTGGCTTCAGGCCATGGACAATGCGTTTCGCAACCTCAACTACGACGGCGTCTTCGAATACTCCATTGCCAGTCACTCGCAGATTCGAATCGAGCGGCAACGGGGGGACAGGACGTTCAGCGTCACCGCCGATGTCGCCCGGGACATCACGGTCGCGTCGTTCCGCATCGTCCACATGGTCATTGACGGTGTCGAACACGAGCGGATCGCGCACCGCGGCGGGCCACGGCGCGAGATTCTGCGCACCGGCCCGCAGGTCTCCTACATCGTGCCGCAGGACGACAAGTCGTTCGCGTTGGCGGCTGACTTTCCGACGGGACCCTACCCTCGGCTATTCATGAACAGCGAGGCCCTTTCGGCGAGTTATCGGTTCAGACTCAGTGGTCCTGGAACAGTGATCGGTCGACCGGCCGTTTGCCTGGAGGTCCAACCCCTCGATGACAACCGTTTCGGCTACCTGCTGTGGCTCGACGAGGAAACCGGCTTGTTGCTGCGCTCGGAGTTGCGGGACGCCACCGGCGGGTACTTGGAGTCGGTCAAGTTCGTTTCGTTGAAGGTGGGGGAAGCGGTTACCAAGGACGCGCTGGAACCCGAAACACCGCGTGTCCCGGTTGGACCCGCCGAAGAGTTCAATGAGGTGCCCTTAACGCCGGCCGGCCCGGTGAATTGGGCAATCGGCTGGGTGCCGGAAGGCTTCCGGATAGCCGACGCGAGCACCCACGACGGGACGAAGAGACGCGTGCAAGTCATGTTCAGCGACGGATTGGCGACGTTCTCGGTATTCGTCGAACCCGCTCCCCGATCTTCGGCGGGCGGGGTGTTCTCCCGGAGCGGTGCCACGGTCCTGCTGTCGCACGACCTAACCGGCGAACGAGGCGACTACCTGGTCACCGTGGTGGGCGAAGTCCCCCCGGTAACCGCTCAGCGCATTGCAGAAAGCGTCTACCGAGAGCAATAGCGCTACTCGGGGTGGCCTGAACGCCGCGAGCTATTGCCTGACAAGACTCAACGTTGACCAGATCAGAGTATCCTCGGGGTCGTCGGGGCCACTCATGAGAAATTCGGGCTAGTGAATCCGTGGTTGTTCCGCGTGGGCACGGCGCGACGCGTCGGTGCGAACTGCGCCATCGTCTTCCGTCGGGCTCGCTGCGCAGGTTGCGACGGACGTTGTGGCGTGTCGGTCGGCGGCAGTGAACTGCCCTTGGACGTCGAACTGCCGAACGGTACGCCGGTGAAAGTTGCCGTGTCCACCCATGATGTTGCTCGCCGCGCCCTCGCCGTGTTCGGATGGCCCCTCGGCGCGGCCGCCGCGGCGGCGACCGTGACGGAGTGGTTTGGCGGGAGCGAGACCCTGATCGTTGCCGCGTTGCTTGGAACGGCCCTGGCGGTCGTGGGAGTCCGGGCCGCGTCGGTCGCCCCCGACCGGTTTTCCGCCGGGGTGTCCCGAAGCTCTGCGGCGCCGGACGAAGGCGTCCGCGTTGTCCTGGAGTGACTGCGTGGCTGACATCGACCGGATTCGCAATTTCTCGATCATTGCCCACATCGACCACGGAAAGTCGACGCTTTCCGATCGCCTGATCCAGCTATGTGGCGGACTCTCCGAGCGGGAGATGGCCGACCAGGTGCTCGATACCATGGATATCGAGCGTGAACGCGGGATCACCATCAAGGCGCAGTGCGTGACCCTTGAGTACCAATCGAAGAACGGCGGCAACTACTGCCTGAATCTAATCGACACGCCGGGGCACGTGGACTTCAGCTACGAGGTCTCGCGTTCGCTCGCCGCGTGCGAAGGCGCCTTGCTGGTCGTGGACGCGGCCCAGGGCGTCGAGGCCCAGTCGGTCGCGAACTGTTATACGGCCATCGAGCAGGGCCTCGACGTGGTGCCGGTTCTGAACAAGATCGACTTGCCCCAGTCGGAGCCCGAGCGGGTCTCGTCCGAGATCGAGGACATCATTGGCATTGCCGCCGACGATGCGCTGGCGGTCAGTGCGAAGACCGGCGCCGGGGTCCCGGACCTCCTCGAGACCATCGTCGGGGAGGTTCCCTCCCCGGCGGGCGATCCCAACGCGCCGTTTCGTGCATTGATCATCGACTCCTGGTTCGACAACTACCTGGGAATCGTGTCGCTCGTACGCGTGTTCGATGGTCGGATCGCCACCGGCGAAAAGATCCGCGCCATGACGGTGGGCAAGACCCATACGGTGGACGAGGTCGGCGTATTCACGCCGAAGCAGGAGCCGCGTACCGCCTTGGAAGCGGGCGAAGTGGGGTACCTGGTCGCCGGAATCAAAGATATTCGGGGTGCACCCGTCGGAGACACGCTCACGACGTCGTCGACGCCGGATGTCGACCCCGTGCCCGGCTTCAAGACGGTCAAGCCGCAAGTCTATGCCGGGATGTTCCCGGTCAACGCCGACGACTTCGAGGGCTTTCGGAACGCGCTGGCCAAGCTGACGTTGAACGACGCGTCGCTGTTCTACGAGCCCGAGACGTCCGACGCCTTGGGCTTCGGCTTCCGGTGCGGCTTCCTGGGCATGTTGCACATGGAAATCGTTCAGGAGCGCTTGGAACGCGAATACGGCCTGGATCTGATCACCTCCGCGCCCACGGTGGCCTACGAAGTGGCGACGAGGAACGGCGACGTGCTGCGCATCGACAATCCATCGGAATTGCCGGATCCGGTCGCCATCGTCGAAATGCGCGAGCCGATCGCGCTGGTGAATATCCTGACCCCCCGCGAACATGTGGGGAGTGTCATCAACCTCTGCGTCAGCCGTCGGGGTGTGCAGAAGGGTATGCGGTTCAGCGGCAAGCAGGTCGCCATCGACTACGAGATTCCACTCGCCGAAGTGGTTCTGGACTTCTTTGATCGGCTGAAGTCTGTGAGCCGCGGGTTCGCCTCGCTGGACTACGGTTTCGTCCGATTCCAAACGGCGCCGCTGGTACGCCTCGACATCCTGGTAAATGGTGACCGTGTCGATGCTCTGGCGGTGATCGTGCACCGCGAACACGCGTCGGCGCGAGGCCGCGACCTGGTGCGCGCCATGAAGGAGGTCATTCCGCGGCAAATGTTCGACGTCGCGCTGCAGGCGGCGAACGGCGGTCAGATCATCGCCCGGGAAACGGTCAAGGCATTGCGCAAGAACGTCACGGCGAAGTGTTATGGCGGGGACGTCACGCGCAAGAAGAAACTCCTCGAGAAGCAGAAGGAGGGCAAGAAGCGGATGAAGCAGTTCGGTCGTGTGGAGATTCCGCAGGAAGCGTTTCTCGCCGCGCTGAAGATCTGAACGGCCGTCGTCGATGAAGGAATCCCGATTCTTGCCACCGCCGCAGTCCGGCGGACCCGATAAGGCCTCACTCGAGGTGCTGGAGCGAAGGCTCGGGCACACTTTCGCGGAACCTCGACTGCTTCGCCAAGCGCTGACGCACCGGAGCGCGGGTGCGGACAACTGGGAGCGGCTCGAATTCCTCGGTGACGCGGTGCTTGGATTCGTCGTGTCCCGCAAGCTGTTCGACTTGAACCCGGACATGTCGGAGCAGCAGTTGACCGTGATGCGCGCGAACCTCGTGCAGAAGGACGCGTTGGCCAGCGTGGCGGTGGATCTCGGACTGTCCACGTTCATCAACCTCGGCACCGTCGAGCGCAAAGCGGGCGTGGCGGAACACAGCGCGCTTCGCGCGGATGCCCTGGAAGCCGTGCTTGGTGCGGTAACCTGCGATGGCGGGCTCGACGCCGCGACGGGTGTCGTCAACCGGATCTACGGCGACCGGTTGACGGAGTTGGCTGGCATAACGGAAAAGGACCCGAAGTCCCGGCTTCAGGAGATCGTGCAGGCGAAACGGCAAGATCTGCCGAACTACACGGTGGTGGCAACGACCGGCGAGGAACACGCGCGGGTCTACCACGTGGAATGCGCGGCCGACGGTCTCGGGGTTCGTGCGGGTGCGTCCGGTCGTAGCCTCAGGGAAGCTGAGAAACGAGCCGCGGCGGCGGTTCTTGCGCTGTTGGACAACCATGACTGAGCCCGTTGCAGAGGCCGGGGCCGATCCCATCGAGACGCGATGCGGCTACGTTGCCTTGGCCGGACGACCGAACGTGGGCAAGTCGACGCTCATGAACCACCTGCTCGGCCGCAAACTCTCCATCACGTCCCGCAAACCGCAGACCACTCGCCAGGCATTGATCGGCGTGTTGACGCGGGACCAGGCGCAGATCGTCTTCGTCGATACGCCCGGTATCCACGTCGCGAGCGGCCGCGCGCTGAATCGATACATGGTTGGCCAGGCGGTCGGATCCCTCGCCGGCGTCGAGTTGGCGCTAATGCTGGTGGAAGCAACAGGTTGGCACGATGGCGACGAGATCGTGCGGCGCCGTATCCGCGAGGCAGATGTCCCGTGTATCTGCGTGATCAACAAGATCGACCGTTTGCGGCACAAGGAGCGACTGCTGCCGCTCATGGATACCCTAAGCCGCAAACACGACTTCGAGGCGCTCGTGCCCGTCTCGGCGCTCAAGAACCTCGCCCTCGACGACCTGCTCGCCGAGGTCGTGAGTCGGCTCCCCCATCGCTCTCACTTGTTCGCCGCGGACGAAGTCACGGATCGGTCCTTGGCATTCCTCGTCGGGGAGATCGTGCGAGAGAAGGCAATGCGGCGGCTGGGTGCCGAACTCCCGCACCAGACCGCCGTGGTGGTCGACAGGATCACCCTCAGTGAGCCTTGCGCGGAAGTGGATGCAGTAATATACGTCGAACGCGATACGCAGAAGCGTATCGCCATCGGCAAGGGCGGCGCGATGCTCAAATCAATCGGCGAGGATGCACGCAAGGACATCGAGGCCCTTATCGGCAGCCAGGCGATGGTGCGCCTATGGGTCAAGGTCGATCGTCATTGGAGTGGGCGGCCCGAAGCGCTGCAACGGTTCGGCTACCATTCCCAACGCGCCGCCAAGGGCGCGCGTTGACAATGACCCAGCCGGCCGACCGTCAACCCGCGTACGTCCTGCACCGCCGCGCCTACCGCGAGTCCAGTGCCCTCGTTGAGTTGCTGACACGAGACTTCGGGCTTGTTGGCGGGGTGATGCGGGGGGTCAAGCGAACGCCCGGGTCCGCGCGTGATCTCGAACCGTTTGGTCAGGTCGTGGTGAGTTGGCGAGGTCGCGGCCAGCTAGTCACGCTGTTGCGTACCGAACCCGTCGTGCGGCGCAATCTGTCGGGCGATGCCTTGTTCGCCGGGCTTTATATCAACGAATTGCTGGTGAGGACGCTTGGCCGGGAAGAACCGGTCACGGCCTTGTTCGAGAGCTATGACGCGGCGATCGAGGCGCTTGCGCAGGTGCCGTCGTCAACCGGTGAACCATCGAAGGGAAGTCATTCAACGACCGACGCCGAACAGTGGGGCTCGAATCGGCTGGAGCCGATCCTACGCACCTTTGAACGGCAATTGCTGGATGAACTCGGCTACGGCATCGCCTTCGATGTCGATATCGCCAACGGGCGGCCCATCGAACCCGGTCGCTTCTACCGCGTCGTCGACGGCGAGGGGTTTCGGGAAGTCGACAGGGAAGACGCATCGTCGACATGGGTATTCGACGGTGCACAGCTAGCGGCCATGAACGCCGGGGACTATACGGACCGGGCGGTTCTGCAAAGTGCAAAACAAATCCTGCGTCGAGCGATCGCGGTGCGCCTGGGGGGCAGACCCCTGGCGACGCGGCGGTTGTTCGCGGCTGCACGCCGCCTGACCAGCGAACAAGACACCATTCCCGCGAGGGGCAAGCCCCTAGCGCTCCCCGGGGCTCAATTGCCAAGCTGATGGTTGCATAGAGTGCGACGATGGTAAGCATTAGACGGGAACTTCCGCGAATGCCGGACGGCGAACCGGATCTCGATGTCTGGTTGGACCATGCGTCCGGGTTTTCATCGCAAAGCCGGCGTAGGGCTGGCGGGTTGTTGGACCTGATCACCGGTGAGGAGTCGCGAAGACTGGGCCTGGAACTGGTCGAATTGCTGATCGGCCTGAAGATGGACATCGTGACCGCCATGGCGGGGATGACCATGTTCGCCGTCGAGCACGGGGAGATCGATCTCGATGCGCTGCCCCGCGATGTCGGCGTTCTGGTCGCCGCGGTTCTCAAGCTGTCGTCCACGGATGTGCTCGCGCACAATGATTCGGCGGTTCTATCCAGCGAGTCGAAGAGTCAGACGGACAATGTCCGTCATATGTTGATCGCGTTGATCGACGATCCCCGCGTCGCCGTTATCAAGCTGGCCGAACGGGTCGTTGTGCTTCGCGATGCCAAACACGCGGAAGAAACGAACCGACGGACGATCGCGACGGAGGCGATGGAGTTCTTCGCACCCCTTGCCGGCCGTCTCGGCATTTGGCAACTGAAATGGACGCTGGAGGATCTCGCTTTCCGCTATCTCTTGCCGAACGACTACCGGGAAGTCGCTTCGAAACTCGACGGTCGCCGGGAGGAACGCGAACGCCAGGTCGAGGCGATCCGTCAGGACCTGGAGTTTCGGCTTGCGGCGAGGGGAATCGATGCGGAAGTCCATGGCCGGGCGAAGCACATCTACAGCATCTGGCGCAAGATGAGCCACAAGTCCATCGACTTTTCCGAGGTCTACGATGTTCAGGCGGTACGAGTGCTCGTTGATCGCATCGACGCCTGCTACGGCGTTCTCGGCGTTGTCCATACCTCCTGGCCGCACATTCCGACCGAGTTCGACGACTACATCGCGAATCCAAAGGAGAATGGCTACCGCTCCATACACACGGCGGTCATTGGACCCGCCGGGAAAACCCTGGAGGTGCAGATCCGAACCCGGGAAATGCACGACGAATCGGAACTCGGCGTGTGTTCGCACTGGGCATACAAAGATGGCAAGGAGGGTGCGCTGCAGTCCAGGAAGATGGATTGGTTGCGTAGTGTGCTCGAGTGGCACGACGACCTTGGCCTCCGAGTCAACGGGGAGCAACTCAACCACGATCGCGTATTCGTGACGACGCCGCAGGGGCATGTTCTGGATCTGTCTCCCAATGCGACGCCGGTGGATTTCGCGTATCGCATCCACACCGAGATCGGGCACCGGTGTCGTGGTGCGAAGGTCGACGGTCGCCGGGTACCGCTCAATCGACGGCTGAGTACGGGGGAATGCGTCGAGATTGAGACGGGGGAAACCGAAGAACCTCGCCGCGATTGGCTGAATCCCGCGCTGGGTTATGTCAACACGTCTCGCGCCCGTTCGAAGATACAGTCCTGGTTCAGGAACCAAGTGACCGCGTCGAACGTAAGTGCCGGTCGTGCACTGCTCGAGGAGAGTGCGGCTCGCCTTGGCTTCGCCGATGACTTCAGGGACTTGGCCGCGCGCGCGGGATACGACAGCGAAGACGCCCTGATGCTGGCCGTCGGGGTTGGCGACCAACTCGTGATCGACTTGATAAAGCTGGTGTCCAACTCGCCGGGTGAACGGATGCTGCTAAATGAACCGGACGCCGAGACGGGGACATTCCAGGGCATCGTCGTAAAGGGCAAGGACCGTGACGGCATGCTTCGCGATGTTGCGGCAGCCATCGCAGAACTTTCGATTTCCGTGGTGGCGACGAACGCACGTGCCGATATACCGGGGAAGAGCGCGACGCTATCGCTGGAACTGCACGTGGACAACCTTGCCCAGCTTGCCAGCGCCATCGACAATATCCGCCGCGTTCCCGATGTCCACGACGTAAGACGCATCCGCACATTGTGACCGGGACGGCTTGCCCGGCGCTACGCCCGTTGTGGATGGATATTCTCAGGATCATTGACCGATGAAGATCATACTACTCGGCCCACCGGGAGCCGGCAAAGGTACTCAGGCAGCGTTCATATGCGAGTCGTTTGGGATAGTTCAGATTTCAACCGGTGAGATGTTGAGGGCCGCGGTGTCCGCGGGAACGCCGCTGGGTAGGAAAGTCAAGGCGGTGATGGATGCTGGCGAACTGGTCGACGATAAGCTCATCGTGGACCTGGTGAAACAGCGCATTGCCCAGCAGGATTGCCGGAACGGGTTTCTGTTCGACGGCTTCCCGAGAACCGTTGCGCAGGCGCAGGCCGTGGTCGAAGCGGAAATCGGTATCGATGAAGTCTTGGAAATCGACGTCCCGGATGACATAGTCGTGGAACGCTTGTCGGGTCGACGAGTCCACGAACAGAGTGGTCGCACCTACCATGTCAAGTTCAATCCTCCGTCGACCCCGGGTGTAGATGACGATACCGGCGAACCGCTAACCCAACGGGATGACGATAGGGAAGACACGATTCGCGAACGACTGCGTGTCTACCACGGAGAAACCCGTCCATTGACGCGCTTCTATCGAGACAGCGCATCCGCGTTGGGTGTTCGTTATGCGCGGATCGACGGCACCGGGAGCGTTGGCGATATCAAACAGGCAATCGCCGACGCGTTGATCGGGTGACATTTTCGCGCCGCAGATATATCGAGCACTGATCTCGATACTGGACATTTTCTGTTGATGAAATACTATTCGGCGTGACCTTCGAGCGGGTCTAGGAGAACTGCGATGGATGCTGCGGCAAGGGGCGATGGAACGGGAACCGATGCGCCCGCAAAAAAACGTAGAGGAAGACCACCAAAGGCCGCGGTAACCGAAACCGCGCCAAAGCGTCGCGGCCGACCTCCGAAAGCCGAGGTCCAAAAAGCAACCCCGAAACGCCGCGGTCGCCCGCCGAAGGCGAAGTTGGAACCAGCCACCCCCAAACGCCGAGGCCGTCCGCCGAAGGCGAAGGTGGAACCAGCGACCCCGAAACGCCGTGGCCGTCCGCCGAAGGCGAAGGTGGAAGAGGCGACCCCGAAACGCCGCGGTCGTCCGCCGAAGGCGAAGGTGGAAGAGGCGGCCCCGAAACGCCGAGGCCGTCCGCCGAAGGCGAAGGTGGAAGGGGCGGCCCCGAAGCGCCGAGGTCGTCCGCCGAAGGCGAAAGTCGAGCAGGCAGCCCCGAAGCGCCGCGGCCGCCCGCCGAAGGCAAGGGTGGAACAAGCGGCTCCGAAACGTCGCGGTCGTCCGCCGAAGGCGAAAGTCGAGCAGGCAGCCCCGAAACGCCGAGGCCGCCCGCCGAAGGCAAAGGTGGAACAAGCGGCTCCGAAGCGTCGCGGTCGTCCGCCGAAGGCGAAAGTCGAGCAGGCAGCCCCGAAGCGCCGTGGCCGCCCGCCGAAGGCGCAGGTGGAAGAGGCGGCCCCGAAACGCCGCGGTCGCCCGCCGAAGGCGAAGGTGGAGGAAGCGGCCCCGAAGCGTCGCGGTCGTCCGCCGAAAAATGCGGCTTCGTCGAACGGCAGGCGGCGGCAGGTCTCGCCAGCAACTCTACGCGCCGAGGGCGCGGCGGAGCGAGCGGTCGCAACCCTCAAGAGTGAACGCCAAGCTCTGGCGGCGGCCAAGGAAGCGAATGTGGTCGCTCGCACCAAGGCTCGTCAGACGCGCGCCAAGGCAGACAAGGCCGTCGCGAAACGCGCCCGCGATAAAATCAAGCGTGTCACGATACGCCTCGCCAAGGCGCGTGAGAAAGCGCGCGCGGCGAAGACCCGGGCCACCGAACTCAACACCCGGGATCGACTGGATGCTCGCGTCCGGTCAATCGAAGTCAAACTCGAACAGGCGAATGCGGCGGCGCAAGCGCGGATCGATGCCCGCGTCGAACGGGCGATGGTGACTTTCCAAAAGCAAAAACGCGCGGAGGTCGTTCGAGTCGAAGCGCGCAAGGCGAAGAAGCGTGCCCGCATTGCCGACAAAGCCATCGCGGACTTGAGAAGCGGAAAGAAAAAGCGGCGCAAACGTCGATCGTAGGGGACGCCCTCGTGGCGTCCCGTGGCGTACTAACTGCGCATTGGATGCGCGGCCTCGTCCGGCAATAGGATTACCTCGACGGATTCGCCGTCCTCGACATCGTGCCGATCCTCGTTTACGACGACCAGGCAGTTTGCGTCGGCGAACGTCGCCAGACGGTTGGAGCCCTGATCACCGGTCGGGGTGACGACGAGTTGCCCGTCGATTGACTGCAGGGTCCCGCGCAAGTATTCGCGACGCCCGGCGGAGTGTTTGACCCGGCCATTCACCGAGGCGGTCAACGTCAGGGGAGGCGCCGGCTCACAGCCGCCCAGTCGATCGATGGTCGGTGCGACGAAGAGCAGATAGGTCACGATCGCGGAAACCGGATTTCCGGGCAAGCCGAAGAACAACGCGTCGCCGATCGTGCCAATCGCGAGCGGTTTGCCAGGCTTGAGAGCAATCTTCCAGAACTCGATACGACCTATCCTGTCCACCACTTCCTTGACGAAATCCGCGTCGCCCACCGAGACGCCACCACTCGTGACGAGCAGATCGGTGTTCTTCGACGCCTCCTCGAGGGAACTCGCGATCGTGACGGGGTCGTCGGGAATGCAGCCTAGATCACACGCCTCGACGGCTTTCTCGCGCAGCAGCGAGTTGATCGCGAATCGGTTGGAGTCGTATATCTGTCCGGCTTCTAGCGGGTTGCCGCGTTCAACCAGTTCGTCACCGGTTGAGAACACCCCGACGCGAACGCGTCGAGAAACTGTCACGTCCTCGATCCCGCACGCTGCGAACCAGGACAAATGGAAGTGGGAAAGCCGGGTCCCGCGGCAACAGATTTCCGAACCCCGCCGAACATCGTGGCCCCGGTGGCGCACATGCTGATCGCAGCGGATCGGTGCGCTCGTGAGCATGGTATTTCCCTGCCGAACGGCGTCTTCCTGCAGTACGACGGCATTCGACCCGGCGGGCATCGAGGCGCCCGTGAACACGCGAACCGCATCCCCGGGTGCGGACACCGTACTTGCCGCCGGTCGACCGGCAAGGCTTTCGTCGATGACGTCGAAGCGCTTCTCGGCCGCGTGCGCCAAGCCCGTTGCATCGACCGCGTATCCGTCCATCGCAGACGCATCGAAGGGTGGCAGGTCGATCGGCGCCTTTACAGACTCGGCGGCGATGCGGCCAATGGCGGCGTCGATGGAAACCCGCTCCGTTTCTTTGACGGGCCGAACGAGGTGAACGAGTTTCTGAAATGCCAGGTCAACGTTTAGCATGGCCTTCATGGACGGTGCGGCCAATCTGCTGGCAATCGAGACCACGACCGAGACGTGTTCCGTGGCGTTGGCTTCGGGCGGGCATTGGTTCGAGGATACGCGCTTCGCTCCCCGCCTGCACAATCGTCACCTCCTTGGCATGATCGACGGGCTTCTGAACGCTGCCGCCGTCGATCGGCGTGCATTGCGGATGATTGCTTTCGGTGCCGGACCGGGCTCCTTCACCGGTGTGCGCATCGGTGCGGCGGTCGCGCAAGGAATCGCCCTCGGGACGGGGGCCGGGGTTGTGCGGGTCGCGAGCTCTGCGGTTGCCGCTGAGAGCCTGCGTCGTTCGACCCCCCGACGCGGCAGCGTTTCGTTGTCGCGAACGTCGCGGCCCGGTTGGTCCTACGTCGCCCGCTACGAATTGCACGACGATGCTGCGTTTTGTCTCGAGTTCGACGAACTCGTGCCGAATGGCGATGTCGACACGGGCGCAATCGAAGCAACGCGGTGCGTGATGCGAGCACGAATCGTGGGGGAAATCGCGTTCGCCAACCTCGGTAGCGCCGGGGAACCGGCAACGGCCGTCCCGTTCTACGTGGAGGGCGATAGCCCGTGGCGGCCGACGACGCTGGACTGAGGTCGGTGCAGCTGCCCGATATCCGTCGGCGCGCGCGCCAAGGACGGCGCCTGGCGCTCGCCCGAGCCTGCGACGCGCGCCCGGGATTGCGCGTTCACGACGCCCTTGCCGGCTGGGGTACCGATGGCTTGGTGCTCGCCGCGTTGGGCTGCCGGGTCCATCTCAGCGAACGGAACGCGCGGGTACACGAGATCCTCGACGCCCGACTGCGAACCGAGTCCGGCCGACTACTTGGGGAACGCCCGGACGCGATCAGTTGGGCGCACGAGGACGCCCGCGACCGTTGGCGGGCGGGCGACCAATTCGACGTCGTCTACCTCGATCCCATGTTCGGCGAGCACCCCAAAACCGCGTTACCGGCGAAGCAGATGCAGGTGCTCGCGAAACTCGCGGGCGAAATGACGAATGGGAAGGTCGTCGCGCTAATCGACGAAGCACGTCGCGTTGCGGCGGCGCGCGTGGTGGTAAAGCGTCGGGCGAGTGCGGAGACACTGGGTCAACCGGATTGGCACATCCGTGCCCGGAGCGTGCGTTTCGATGTCTACTTGCCGGTGCCGCGTTGCAGGGCCTGACGAAGTTCCACTGCAACCACGTTGCGGCCCGCGCGCAAGATGTTCCCGACGCGTTCGTCGAAGGTCAGCCGACCCGCGTCGTCCGGTACCAGGACATCGTTTTCCCTCAGGTGGGCGAGAAACGCGGAGAACAGTCGGGCGTCGGCGAATTCGGGCGAGTCGAGTCCGTACAGCTTCGAGAACCTCGCCGCAGTCGTACGGCATTCCACCAGCAGGGCGTCTTGATCGAGTACGCCGGAGCCCGCACCGTGCAGCAACGCGAGGGTGATGTAGAAGCGTTCGAGCACCGGCATGATGGCGTTGGCGAGTAGCCGTAGCTGGTAGCGGCTTGCCGGATCCGTCGGCGCGGACACGGTGCCGCGGCGCTGCTCGATGACATCGACCCCTTGGAGGTGTTCGAGCCAATCGCCGAACGCGTCCGCACCGAGACTCGAAAGCTCCCGGGCGATGTAGGGGTAGATGACGTCGAAGAGGCGGCGCAGGACCACCCGTCGGATGCTCCGCCGGTTCACCACCAGGCAGGCGATGAGCGCGGGTGCGGCGATCGTGTGCAGAACATTGTTCCGGTACCACGTCATGAGCACGGCGGTCGCGGGGTCGTGCCCTAGGATGTCGCCCCGCCCGTCGGCCACGCGTTCTCGACTCAGCAGACCAAGATCTTCTACTTGCCGAACGATTTCGTCGACGGAGGCACCGGTCACGGCGTAGCCGTCATAGTCTGCATTTCGCTCGACGAGTTGACGGCAGAGCTCGACATGGGACTTGAGGGTTGTCTCGTCGATGAACTGGCGGGGCATCGAAAGGGTGGCAAGCGCAACGAGGTTCACGGCGTTGACGTAGGTGCAGGCATTCACGCCGCCGAGTATTTTCTCGCCCAGTTCGCGTGCCGGCAGGGTGTTCGTCTCATGCGCGGAGAGAAACTCGGCGAGTTCGATGGGCCGGCCGAACCTGACCTGGACGGTGCCGAACGACTCCCGGATGAGGCGTAGGCTGCGAAACAACCCCCCGACGGTTTCTCGACGCTTCGTGCCGCCGCGCAACTCGGCGAGATAGGCATTCGCCTCGATCACTCTTTCGTAGCCGAAGTAGACCGGCACGAAGGCCAGGGGCCGAGGTAGTCCGCGCCGATAGGCATCGATGGTCATGCGCAGCATCCCCGTGTGAGCCGGCAGCAGACGCCCGGTGCGCGATCGCCCGCCCTCGACGAAATACTCCACTGCGTGGCCGCGCCGGAACATCTGGTAGAGGTATTCCGAGAACACCGCCGCGTATACCGCGTCGCTGCCGAACTGGCGCCGCATGAAGAACGCGCCGCCGCCGCGCAGGATGCGGCCGACGAGGGGTAGGTCGAGATTGTCGCCGGCGGCGACATGAGGAAGCATGACGCCCCGATGGAACAGGACGTACGACAGCAGAAGGTAGTCGAGGTGGGATCGGTGGCACGGCGTGTAGACCAGCGTGTGGCTCGCGGCGAGTTGCTCGAACTTCTCGATGCCGGCCACCCGCACGCCTTCGTAGATGCGATGCCACAACCAACTGAGTAACCGATCCAGGAATCGGATCACGGGGTAGGACATGTCCGAAGCGATGCTGTACGCCGCTTGGCGCGCGGCGCGTTCGACGCGAGCTTGAGGCGCGCCGTTCGTGACGGATTCCCGAATCGCCGCGGATACCTGGGCGCTCGCGAGTATCTGTCCCACCAGAGTGCGCCGGTGGGAGAGGTCGGGACCGAGGGCGGCGACCTTCTGGTCTCGGAATTTCACCCGCAGCAACCGCGCCGTGCGTCGTGTCGCCAGGTCTTCGGAACCGCTCGCCCGGACGATTTCCCGCCAGCCCATTGGCTCGCCGAACTGTACGAGGATGTCACCCCGGTTGAAGATCAGGATCAGGAAACGGCGCAACCGCGAGGACATCGCCCACCCTTCGGAGAACAACGATCGAACCCAGGATTTGTCCTTATTGGCCGCCCGTCCCCAGAAAATGGACACCGGGACCAGGGATAGCGTGGCGTCCTCGCGGTCTCGGAGCTTCGCTTCGAGGCGGCGCATCCGCGCCGAGGTCGTGCGCATCGTGTGGCGCCGCATCCACCCCGCTGGCCGGTTCAGGAAGAAGAACCGTCGCGCCTCGTCGAAGTCCTCGATGGGGGCGAGCGGCGACGGCAAACCATGCTCGTTCGCGACGAGGTCGAGGAGGACGATGTCGGCGAGCGACCGATGGGCGAGGACGTAGACGATCGCCGGCTCGCTGTGACCCTCGAGGGTCGCGAAATTTACCGTGGGACGTGCGAGCAGGCGGACAAAACGGCGGGCGAAGGCGTAGTTGAAGCGTCTTGCTGCCGGTAGCATCGCTACGCCATCGCGGTATCTTGAATAACCGTGGCTATTCGTCCGGACCGGTGTCGAAGAGGTCGTTCAGATCGGACGGGTCCGCCCTGCCCTTGATCGAGTAGATCCCCTCGTAGCGCTCGCCTGCGACGAGTTGTGCGGCTTCGCCGGAACGCAAGATCGTCGGACGCAGGAACATGAGCAGGTACCTCTTGGCCTTGGTCTCGGTGGTCGAGCGGAACGCGCGACCGACGAGGGGAATATCGCCGAGCAACGGAACCTTGCTGGTCGAACGCAGATCGTCATCCTTGATGAGCCCGCCCAGCAGGATGATCTGCCGGTCTTCGGCCAATACGGTGGTTTCGAGTTCGCGCTCGTTGGTGACGACGTCCGCAAACCCCTGGCCGAACAACCCGGGCGCCACGTTACCCACTTTCAGGACGATCGCCATGCGAATGGACGAGTCCTCGTGGATATGCGGCGTGACGCGCAACTCGACCCCGACGGTTTCGCGGTTGATGGTCTGGAACGGATTGCTCGCGCCATCGGTGGTCGTCGTAAACGATCCCGTTCGGAACGGGATTTTCTGGCCGGCGACATTCTTCGCCTCCTTGTTGTCCAAAGTCAGGACGCTGGGCGTCGACAGGAGGTCCGCTCGGCCATCGGTCTCGAGGGCGTTGATGATGGCGCCGAACGAGATGCCGTCCCGGTCGAGCTTGAGTGCCGCCAGGGTGGGGGAGGTGGCAGCGCCCACGACCGCGGCGGGGTCGATTTCGTCGTCATCGCCGAGGCGGCTCAACAGAGAACCGACGATGCCATTCAACGTCGTCGTCATGATCGGTACCGACGAGCCGCGCGCATCGACCGCGCCGACTTCCACACCGCGGCTGTCGACGACGTCGATCGAAATCTCCACGACGGCCGCCTCGATCAGCACCTGCGCGCGGCGTACGTCAAGCTCGGCAACGATGGCGAGCAGTTCCTTCATCGTCGCGGGATCGGCCCGGAGGACAAGCGCATTCAGCGACTCGTCGGCTTGGATGCTGATTTCCTGGCCTGCTTCGTTCTTGACGCTCACCAGGTTGCGCAACAATTCGGCCACCGCGACCGCGTCCCCGTGGTTGAGGCGGACGACGCGGGCCGTTCCAGTCGTGGTTTCCTGCACGTCCAGCTTGTCGATAAGACGCAGCGCGTCCGCGATGGGCTCAAGTTTCCCTTTGAGAATCAATGCATTGTTGCGTTCGTTGGCGACGATCTGGACGGCTTGGGGACCCTTCGCCCCACGACCGAGTTGGTCCGGTGCGATCTCCTCCAGGATCGTGGCCACGGTCCCCACCCAGGCGTGCTCGAGTTCGCGGTGCACGATCTCGTCTTCGTCCACCACATCGGTCTGCTTGATCAGGTTCGTCAGCCGCGAGATGTTGCTTGCGAAGTCGGCCAGGATCAGGACGTTGGGGTCCTCGATGGCAGCGACATGGGCCGCCTGCGGCATTAGGGGTCGGATCGTCTTGACCACCTCGGATGCCTGGACGTGAGACAGCGGGATCACGCGCGTGACGAGCTGGCTCGATGCCGCGTCGTCCAGGCCGACGGGATCGGCGCCGCTCTGCTTGACCGTGGTGTTTTGGAGCACCTCCACGACGCCGTTGTTCTCGACTGCACCGAGGTTGTGCACCTTCAGAACCGTGAGGAACAACTCGTAGACGCCGTCGGGGTCGAGTTCGGTGTTCGAGAAGACCGTGACCTTGGCGTTCTGCTGGCGGGGGTCCAGGATGATCGTCTTGCCGGTCATCTCGGCGACCTGGTTGACAAACTCCTGCATGGGCATGTCAGCGCCGTTGACGATCCAGGTGGTCTGCGCGGCGGCGGTGCCGGCCAAAACGGTCGCGACCAACACGGCCGTGGCGGCAAATCGGACAACACCCCCATAGCCTCGCCCGCGTCCCCACAACGGGGAACGGCGGGGCGTTCGCTTCGCATGGAAAAAGACAGCAACCCGTTGAATATAAAGATGAAATCGATCATAGGGGCGACCCTTCTGGTCGCCCGTATTCGGACACGCCGGCTGCCTGGACAACGGGACGGGACAAGCCCGTTCCCTACGATTGGATGTTCCTTGCGCGTCCGTGCCCCGGCATCTGGGGTGGGTGCCCGCCCGGTGCTTTGCTCGTGTGCTCGTGGTCATAATCCTCTCAAAGACGTTGGCTCACGACGAATCGTTGTCTGGTGAGCGGGGGTCGGTCTGCAACCGGGGCTAGTTCAACGAGTCCAGCGAGAGGCTGAACGTGATTCGCTGCTCGCCGCGCTGTAGCTGGATCTCTACGGATCGGCCCGCGAGAATTTGCTCGAGATGGCGTCGATCCTCCTCCGGGTTCCCGACCGGTTTGCCGTTCAGACTCAAGAGCCTGTCCCCCGGTTCGAGCCCTGCATCGTTGTCGGCGAACGTACCGAGCACATAGCCGCCCCGTTCCGAGGTGGTAAGGCCCAGGGTCTCGATGAACTTGTGCGGGTCGCGGTCGATTTCGTCGCGATGCTTGGCAAGCGTCCTCGCGATCAGGCTTCGGGGGTTGCGCTGTGCGGGCGACGTCTTGCGGAGCCGTGACGAGGATTCCGCGCGATCGGTGTTCGAGCCTGGGCCCCGAGAACCGGGCCGGATGATCTGACCGTCCCTCTTGAAACTCAGGTTCTCGCGCACGCCGCCGCGGCTGACGACGACGCGGTCGCGATAGACCTCTTCGAGGCGGGCGTTGCCGGGCAGGCGTTCGGAGACGGAGTAGAGTTTGGGCTTGTTAGTCCTTTGGGAGATCAAGGCGGTGGACGCGTCCGCCTTGTCGGCAACGAATACGCCGTGCAGGACCAACGAGAGCTTCGTCTCGCTCAGCGTCTCGCTCCTCGGTGCCGCGTCGCTGCCAGGTTCGCCGAAAAGGTGCATTGCCACGATTCGGTCTATGGGTATGTCGGTACCTTGTGTAGACGCCTCGGGCGTTGCCTCCACGGGCAAGGGTTCGGGTCCCACCATGAAGAACAGGAACGCCCACCACACCGTCGCCATGAATCCGAGGACGACGCCCGTCAGCGCGGCCACACTGAAGGCCCTGTGACTCAAGAACTTGCGGATGTCGACCACGCCTACCGCCTCTGCTAGCCTGGAATCACCATCGAAGCGCCCCATGGCCGGGTCGGCCGCGTCCAAAGGACGCGCCTTCGCCTTTCGCTGTGCGCCGACTCCGCCTCCGGCCCAGCCACACCGACCACGTTCGCCGTGGCTCTTGGCACCAAGCGAACGGGCCGGCTAAGCCTGCGCTCGCGCCTGAACATCGCCGAGGGAGCGGTGGAAGCCATTGTATCAACCCCCGGAACCCGGAACATCGGCGACGCCCGGCTTGATCAGGTGCTCGGAGACGGTAACGACCACGGCATCCTCGCCGTCTTCGCCTTGCCACGGGGTGCCCGCGAGTGACGTCAACCGCGCGGTCACATCGATATGAGCCCAGCCCTCGGCGTCCAGCCGGATGCTGAGCAGTCGCAGCAAGTCATCGGCGGTTACCACCTCGAGTACGGGTTGGCCCGCCATGACTCCAAGGGTGCCCACCATTCCCGGCAACTCGACGTCGTGGGTCTCGCCGGACAGCCGGTAGAGCGCGCGACCCCCTGACCAGCGCAGCCTGCCGTCGGCGCCGATTCCGGCGGAGTCGAAACGAACGTCGACGTTGTCGACCTCGAACATGCCGTCGAGAGAGATGTGGTACTGCGAGAGGAACCGGTTCACGGCGAGCGCATCGATGATGCCGGTGGCGGCGACCTCGGCGGCGCCCGCCCCCACGGCTGCCGTCCCCGACACCGTGTAGTCGCGGTGCGCAATTTGCCAGTCCATTCCCAATTGCATGTCCAGAAGCATCCCTGGCAGCACCGACCACACCACGCGACCGAGATCATGGCCTCGATACGCAACGTCCGCTTCGCCACTGAATAGCCGGCCCTCGGCGGTGCGGAGCTCCAAGCCGTCGACCCGGTCGGTCGCCAATTTGACCGCCCGGGCGGGCATCATGGCAACACCCAGGAGCAGCAGCGCAGCGATGCCGACCAGCGCGACGAGTACCTTGACTGTTCTGCTGAGCACGGTTCGACGATTTGTCAGCGACCCGAACGATCTACGCGGAGCCTCACGGTCATCCGCGGATCAACATTACATTGACGGTGCAGACGTCTCGAACGTTGACTCGTCGATCCGACTCCGGTCGTGCGTCGGTGGCTGACCGCTCCTTCTGGTTCGGCTGGTTCGCCCAGTTTCCCGGGACGAGACCGATCAAGTAGGGCTGTGCCCCTCAATGCGTGATCGTGCCGTTTCTGCGGCGCAGGCTCAGTGCAACGCCGATGGAACGGTTCGCTCCGCGTCGTCCCGCTGGGCCTCGAGGGCCAATGATGGGCTGGTAACGAACACGGAGCGATCCGTCGGTGAACGTAGCACGGAAAGGGACCGATGGGGAAGCGGGTGTACCACGTGTCGGCGGTGGACGCCGGCGGCGCGTCGGTGGCGAGCTGGTGCTCGCGGTCAAGGCCATAGGCCTCAAGCAGGGCGCGACCCCGTAAGGGTGACGAGCACCCGCCCGAGAATCGCCTCGTAGATACGGCTCAAGGGTGCAAGGTCTGCCAGGGCCACGCGCTCGTCCACTCGATGGATCGTCTCGTTGACCGGCCCGAGTTCCACGACCTCGGCGCCCGTGGGCGCGATGAAGCGACCGTCCGACGTACCGCCGGAGGTGGAGGTCTGGGTCTCGAGCCCCGCGATGTCGGCGACCGCCTCCCGCACGGCGTCGATGAGTTTGCCACCGCGGGTGATGAACGGCATGCCCGAGAGCCGCCAGTCGAATTCGGCATCGGCACCGGCGGCTTCGAACGCCCGTTTCACCGCCGCCTTCAACCCGTCGTGGGTTTGCTTCGGATTGAACCGGAAGTTGAACGAGCACTCGCACGCTCCCGGAATCACGTTGCTGGCGCCGGTACCGGCGCGAACGTTCGATACTTGGAAGCTCGTCGGCGGAAAGTCGGCATCGCCTTCGTCCCACGTCGTGTCGACAAGCGTGCCCAATGCCCGGGCAGCCGAGTGGATTGGATTCACGGCTTGATCGGGGTAGGCGACATGTCCCTGTATGCCCTTGACCGTCGCGGTGGCACCGAACGAACCGCGGCGTCCGACACGGATCACGTCGCCGACCCGGGCGGTGGACGACGGCTCGCCGACGACGCAGTAGTCGATACCGACGCCTCGCCGCGCCAATTCCGCGACGACGCGCACCGTACCGTCCACGGCATCCGCCTCTTCGTCGCTGGTGATCAGGAATCCCAGGCAACCCGCGTGATGGGGGTGGTTGGCCACGAAACGTTCGGCGGCGACGACCATGGCGGCCAGGCTCGACTTCATGTCGGCGGCACCGCGACCGTACAGAAAGCCGTCGCGCACGGTGGGTTCGAAGGGCGGGGACGACCAGGCATCCACCGGCCCGCTTGGCACCACGTCGGTATGTCCCGCAAGTACGAAGCGCGGACCCGGGGCCGTCGCGCCGGGGTCCGGACCCGGATGAACCGCCCAGAGGTTGTCGACTTCGCCGAAGCGCATACGCTCCACCCCGAAACCGGCGGCTTCGAGTCGCTCGATGAGTATTTCCTGGCACCCCGCATCGTCGGGGGAAACCGATGGGCGCGCCACGAGAGCCTGGGTGAGCGCTAACACCTCGTCGGTCAGTGAGCTAGCCGAAGTCATGGGTCCTGACGAAGTCGGCGAGCCGCCGGGCGGAGGCCAGGCAGTCGGCCAAGGGCGCGACCAGCGCGATCCGGATCCGGCCCGCCCCTGGGTTGACGCCGTTCTGGGTACGGCCGAGATGGCTTCCGCGTACGACGGTGATGTTCTCGTGCTCGTAGCGTGCCGACGCGAACGCCTCGTCGCCGACGAGGAGCGCCTTCAAACGCTCGAAGGGATAGCTTGAGCCCGCCGAGGTGCGGATTCATCGCCGTACCGGTGCCCGCGTGGCCGAGTCGGCCTGGTCCGCGTGGCTGCGGGCGATCTCGGCATCGAGCGTCGAGCGGATTGTCTCCGTGACGGCGTGGGTCAGACCGGGGTGGGTGATCGGGTGCTGGGCACGATTGGTGATTTCGAACACGTCCTCGACGCGCTCCCCAAGGGTCGTGATGCGGGCGCGGCGGACGCTGATGTCGAGCTCTTCGAATAGACCCCCCAAGGTGGCCAACAGGCCCGGTCGATCCGAGGCGACCACGCGCAGGGTGGAAGTCCGGGCACCGGGGTCGGTCGCCAGCGCGACTTCGGTGGGCATGACGAACTGCTTGAGTTGGCGTGACACGTGGCGCAGGGTCTGGGCGTCGCTATCGCCGTGCATCGCCCGGGTTAGCGATTGGGCGAGTGCCGTGCGCTTGCCGTCGGCGACCGGGGCGCCGTCGATACCCAACACGATGTAGGAGTTGAAGCAGGTGCCCGACACGCTGGTCGCGATCCGCGCTGCGGCCACGCGAAGGTTGGCGGAGTCGATGGCGCGAACGCTGTCGGCGAACAGGCCGTCGCGGTCGCGGCCATACAGGAAGACCTCCGTCGCCCCTTCGGCGCTTGCTTCGTCGGCGACCTCGAGGACGGTCACCAGTGGTCCGGCGTCGATGTCGTGCCCGTCGATGGCCTGCGTGATGGCGACTACCTGTTCCGGCGAGTGATGTACGAAGAAGTCGTCGTCCGGATCGTCCCACAGCGCCCTCGCCCGGTCGGCGTCGATGCCGTGGCGGGCGAGGGCGCGAATGGCGGATTCGCGGCATGCGGCGGCTCGTTCCCTGAGCGCGTCGAGCCCCTCCTGGAGTTGCTGGCGGGTGTTCTGATAGAGCTGCCCCAAAAGCGTGGCACGCCAGCCGTTCCACAGCGTGGGGTTCGTGGCGTTGATGTCCGCGACAGTCAGGGCGTAGAGATAGTCGAGGCGGGTCTCGTTGCCAACCCGACGCGCGAACTCGCGCACCACGTCGGGGTCGTGAATGTCTTGGCGTTGGGCGGTGGCCGACATCGTCAAGTGCGCGCGGACCAGCCATTCTACGAGGGTGGTGTCTTCCTCCGACAAACCGTGCCGGCGACAGAAGCGCACGACGTCGGCGGCCCCGAGGTCGGAGTGGTCGCCACCACGCCCCTTGCCGATGTCATGGAACAAACCGGCGACATAGAGCAGTTCGATCTTCGGTAGCTTGTGCGCCACGCGTGCCGCCAGGGGGAATTTCTCGGTCGCCGAGCGAAACAGCAGGCGGCGCATCTGGCGGATGACCATCATCGTATGGGCATCCACGGTGTAGATGTGGAACAGGTCGTGCTGCATCTGGCCGACGACCTGGCCGAATTCCGGAATGTAGCGTCCGAGCACCCCGTACCGGCGCATCCGGGTGAGTTGGCTGACCACGGTGTAGGGCGCGCGCAGAAGATCCATGAAGTAGGCGGTGACCTCGGAATCGTTGCGGAAGGCGTCGTCGATGAGATGCAGATGGTTGCGCACCAGCCGGATGGTGGATGCCCGCACGCCCGCGATGTCGTTGCGGTTCGCCATGACCACGAACATCTCCATGATGGACGCTGGCCGCGTCTTGAAGACGTTGTCGTGGCTGGCCTCGATGTAGTGATTGTGAATGTGGAAACGCTCGTTGACGCGTTCGATCTTGGGCCGCTCGCCAGCCCGCAGGATGGCCTCGTCGAAGTGCTGAAGCAGGATGTCGTTGACCTCCCGGAGAAGCAGCACATGGCGGTAGTAGTCGTGCATGAACTGTTCGACGCCCAATTGCGCGTCGGTGTCGCGATAGCCGAAGCGCCTAGCCAGTTCCCGCTGATAGTCGAACAGCAGCCGGTCCTCCTTGCGTTTGGCGATCAGATGCAGGCCGAACCGGACGCGCCAGATGAATCGGCGACCCTCGGCCAGCCACTGCGCCTCCAGCGGTGTCAGAAAACCGGCCGCCACCAATTCGTCGAGGTCCCGGGACCGGTGATCGTGCTGGGTGATCCAGAGAATGGTCTGAATGTCGCGCAATCCGCCCGGCGAGCCTTTTAGGTTGGGCTCGAGGTCGTAGTCGACGTGGTCGTACTGGCGATGGCGTTGGTCCTGCTCCTGCTGTTTGGCGCGGAAGAAGCGCTTGCGTGGCCAGATGGACTTGCGCGCCAGCACCTTGTCCAGCTTGGCAGTTAGGAGGTGCGAACCGGCCAACCGCCGGCGCTCCATCATCGTGGTGTAGACCACGACGTCCCGGGCCGCCTCACGCTTGCAGTCGGCGAGCGTTCGGACGCTGTGACCGATGTCGAGCTTCAAGTCCCAAAGCAGCCGCACGAACGCCGCGATTTCGTCCTGAACGGCGCTGGGCTTTTTGGCGAGGATGAGCAGGTCGATATCGGAGTGGGGGTGCAACTCGCCCCGCCCATACCCCCCGACGGCGAGCAGCGCCAGGTTGTCGTTGTGTTCGAACCAGTGCTGCCAGATCTCCGCCAGGAACGCGTCGATGAACCGCCCCCGCTCCGCGACCAGGGCGTCGATATCCGCACCCGCCCAGAACTCGTCCGCCAATGCTCGATCGGCTTGGGCGATGCGCCGTCGTAGTTCGGTCGTGTCGAGGCGGGTGTCGGTCGCCGCGGCGGTCTTGGACGGCGTGTCGGCGAGATTCTCGGAAGGGTCGGCTTGCATGCCCTCGGCTAGAACGCCTCCTCGGCGCGACGCGTCAGAACCTCCACGCCGTCTTCGGTAACCAGCAGGGTGTGCTCCCATTGTGCAGACAGCTTGTGGTCCTTCGTCACGACGGTCCATTGATCGGGGAGCATTTTCACGTGTCGCTTGCCGGCGTTGATCATCGGCTCGATTGTGAATGTCATGCCTGGCTCGAGCGCGACGCCCTTCCCGGGCTGGCCGTAGTGCAGGATCTGTGGTTCCTCGTGGAACCTGCGACCAATACCATGCCCGCCGAACTCACGGACCACGGAGAACCGGTTGGCGTGGGCGAACGACTGGATGGCGTAGCCGATGTCTCCCACACGGGCACCCGGCCGGACTTGCCGGATGCCTTCGTAGAGGCACTCCTGGGTGATGTCGACCAGGCGTCTGGCCAGTACGCTCGGCTTGCCGATGAAGAACATCTTGCTGGTGTCGCCGTGGAAGCCGTCCTTGATGACGGTCACGTCGAGATTCATCACGTCGCCCCGTTTCAGGACCTTCTTCGGCGACGGTATGCCGTGGCAAACGACATGGTTGACCGACGTGCAGATCGACTTCGGAAACGGCGGCTGATAGTGGTGCCGGAATGCAGTCGAGTTCGTCGACGATGAAGTCGTGACAGATGCGGTCAAGGTCTTCGGTGGTAACCCCGGCTTCGACATGCTCGCCGATCATCTCGAGCACGCTCGCCGCCAGCCGGCCGGCAGTGCGCATCTTGTCGATCTCCTCGGGCGAATGTGTGTGAACGGGCATGGCCGCGAAGTATGGGCCAACGCGTAACTCGGCGCACGCCGCACCGAGAGGCGGCATCGCCACGGAGGAACGTTAAGGTCGTCGTCCCCCGCGAACATTGATTGTCGGCGGCAGTCCGTGTTCACTAACGCCTAGCCACGATCAGGAGGCGACATGCCCGCATTGGACGGCGTGAGAATACTCGACATGACGCAGTACGAGGCGGGAACCTCGTGCACCCAGGCGTTGGCGTGGCTCGGTGCCGACGTGGTGAAGATCGAGGCGCCGGAGTACGGCGATCCGGGCCGTGGTGTTGGCCGGACGGCGAACAAGGACTACTCGGCGTACTTCTGCGCTTGGAACGCCAACAAGCGGAGCCTTGCCCTGGACCTGCGGTCGAAGAAAGGCCGCGAGCTGCTTCTTCGGCTCGTGCCGAGATTCGATGTCTATGTGGAGAATTACGGTCCAGGCGTGACGGAACGTCTGGACATTGGTTTCGATGTGCTGTCTGCCGTCAATCCGGGACTGATTTACACCCGGATCAAGGGTTTCGGCGCCACGGGTCCGTACGCCGGGTTCCGGAGCATGGACATGGTCGCCCAGGCTGCGGCCGGCGCGTTCTCCATTACCGGCGAAGCCGATGGCCCGCCGATGATGCCGGGACCGACGACGGGCGATTCGGGTACCGGCGTGCAGGCGGCGATGGCGATACTCGCCGCCTACGTGCAGCGGTTGCGCACGGGCAAGGGCCAGGAGATCGAACTGTCGATGCAGGAAGCGATGGCATACTACGTCCGGACGCGGGCGTTCCTCGGCTCCGCCTGGGGGACGAGAGCGACTGGGCGATCGGGCAACGCGGGCGGCCTACCGCCGGTCAACATCTACGCCTGCAAGCCGTTCGGTCCCAACGACTATATCTACCTGATGCCGGTCAACCAGGGGCACTGGGATGCGCTCTGCGCGGCGATGGATCGAGGCGACCTGCTGATCGATCCACGTTTTGAGACTACCCGAACGGTGCGGCGTTGTACGAGGAAGTCAGCAACTGGACGGCGCAGCGAACCAAGATCGAAGCCATGGAGACGATTGCCGGTGCCGGCGTGCCGTGCTCGGCGTGCCTGGATACCGCGGAACTCCATCACGACAAGCACTTGAAGGCACGCGGCTTTGTGCACGAATTGGAGCTGCCGGTGCACGGCAAGGTGCCGTTTCTGGGGTTCGCGCCGAGGCTGTCGGACTCCGAGGTGGAGATCACGCCGCCACCGAGGCTGGGGGAGCACACCGACGAAGTGCTGGGCGACGAGTTGGGGCTCGACGAGTCGGAGCTTCTCGGCCTGCGTCAAGCGGGAGTGATTGGGGATCCTGCCCGGTTCGATTGAACCGCTCGTTAAGAGCCACGCCGGACAACT
>JAGWBM010000084.1:949-14966 GCA_021295895.1 Pseudomonadales bacterium | reverse complement strand
GAATTCGCTACGCGAATTCTCCCGGCATCGAGCGCCGCTGACTACCAGGCAACAACGGCGTGTTTGTTTCATGGAAGGGACGACGCTTGGCGTCGCCCGTGTGCGGATTCCACGCACCGTCAGTCAACAAGCATGGGACGCGACAAGCGCGTCCCCTACGCGCCTGTGCGATGCAGGCTCGCAGGAACGCTTTTTGGTCGCCCGCGTTGGCTACTCGGGGACGGCTACGCCCTCTGGCTCGGCCACAGCCATCATCGCCGCCCAGATCTCGTTGAGCGTGTCCAAGACTTCCTTCCGGTAGCCCGTGCCGGCTTTGATCTCATCCCCCAACTCCAAATGCCGGTCGGTTTCAGGTTCGTACGCGGGCCAGGCGGGGAGACCCTCGACGTTGGGGTCGCCCGTCTTGGCAAATTGCACCCAGTAGCGCGTCATGGCGTCCGACAAGGCTTGGTCTTCAGCGGAAGCGTCCGCGTCCAGGTTGCCGAACGCATAGCCGATCTCCATCCCGTGGAACGCGCCCAGCATAGGCGCCCCCGGTGCCTGTCGGCTGAAATGGTATTGCCATCCCTTCGAGGAGACCTTGGCCATGCCGACGAGCATGTTTCGAGTGTTTTGGAGGAACCACGTGTCGGTGATCAGCCGGTTCTTGGCCGCGAACAAGGAACCCATGTCCGTGGCGGGGTACACCTCGAGGATGGTGGTCGCATGATCACCGAATTGTTCCTCCATGGCGGCGCGGTAATCTTCCGGCGTATTGAAGGAAAGAAGGCCTTGGAAGATCGTGCCCTCGTCGGTGTTGGTGCCCGCGATCACGGGGACGTCCTGTTGCTCGCCTCGACGATAGACGTCGACCGCATGGGCCGGCATGAAATCGCCATCCACGGTCACGGCCACGGCGTAGCCCGCTTCCTGGGCCCTGAATAGATCTTCGGCACCCAGTCCGCGCAACTTGGCCAACGAGTCGATCCCATCGAAGTGCGTATCGACCCATTGCCGACCGTTCTTCGTGGCGCTTCCCACCGTGGGCAGAGCCTTGTCGAGATGGGCGTAGTTGCTGCCGGTGACCCAGGGACTCTGGGCAATGCCGCGATGGACAAGCCCTTTCGATCGGGGGGACGCGATCAACGCGTGAACGCTGGTACCACCTGCCGATTCGCCAAAGATGGTCACGTTGTTCGGGTCGCCGCCAAAGGCCTCGATGTTGCGCTGCACCCATTCCAGGGCTGCGATCTGGTCCTTGAGCCCGTAATTCCCCGACACGCCGGCTTCCTCGCTGAGCAGCGGATGGGCGAGGAACCCGAGTGCACCAAGTCGGTAGTTGATGGAAACCAACACGACGCCTTGCTTGGCGAGATGAGTGCCGTCGTAGCCGCGTTGGTGTCCCCAGCCCAGGGTCAACCCACCGCCGTGGATCCAGACCATCACGGGTTGTTTGGCTTCGCTGCCGATGGCGCCGGTCCAGACGTTGAGATACAGGCAGTCTTCGCTTCGTGTCGGCAAGTCCTCGCCAGTCATCGCCGCGAGTGCCGGGCCTTGGTGGCAGATGTTGCCGAACGCCGTCGCGGATCGAACGCCCTCCCAGGGTGCGACGGGCGCGGGTTCGCGCCAGCGCAGGTCGCCGACGGGGGGTGCCGCGTAGGGGATGCCGCGGAACACCTGCACGGTCGTTCCTTCCACCACGTCGCCTTGGACCGGCCCGCTGTCCAGTTGAACCGGTTTGGCGAGCGCCGATGCACCGACGATGAGGGCCGCCAGGAGGGTTGCGGATCGGATCGTGGGTTTGGTCATGGTGCTCCAGCCGCCTTGTTGCTAGGGATTTGAGTCGTGGATTGTTTCGAATCGTCGGCGCACGTTAGCGCGCCGTATACCCGCCGTCGACCGGCAGTACCACGCCGGTGACGAAACTTGCCTCGTCGCTGCACAGGAAGACCACGGCGGCGGCGACTTCCTCGGCTTGCCCGAGGCGGCCCAGGGGGTGTAGCGACTGCAAGTATCGCTCCGCCTGTCGGTTCTCCCGCAATCCGGCGGTCATCGCCGTTTCGATGTAGCCGGGTGCAACAGCGTTGACGCGGACCTTTCGTTGCCCGTAGGCGATGGCATATTGACGCGTTAGTCCGGATACGCCGTGCTTGGCCGCGACGTAAGCCCCGACTGCGGGGTTCTGGTGTTCGTCCGAGGGTGTGCTGAGACCGGTCAGGGCCACCAATCCCGCGATGGAAGCGGTGGAAACGATGACACCCCCACCGCGCTCGGCGAGGAACGGCGCGCCGTGGCAGAGCCCGTAGTAGACGCCGCTCAGGTTGACCGCGATGGTCCGGTCCCAGTCGCCGCCGCCGCCGATCCCGGCATTGTTGAAGATCACGTCAAGGGCGCCGAGTTGATCGACCGTTGCCTCCAGGGAGTCGCGGACCGCCTCTTCGTCGCTCACGTCGAGGGCCAGCGACGACGCCTGGGCCTGTACGGCGGCGACGTCATCCGCCGTTCGTTTCGCGCCGTCCGCGTCGATGTCGGCGCACATCACGTTGGCGCCTTCCCGTGCGAATGCCACCGCCGTGGCGGCGCCGATACCGCTCGCGGCGCCGGTGATCAGGGCGGTCTTGCCTTGGAGTCGCACCCAATCAGTCTCCGTAGCCTGAGCCGCCTCCGCCAGCGGCGCTCTTGTCCATTCCGGCCACCGCACGGTCCTTCGGGGCGCTGTCGTAGGCACCCCGGAAATCGCGGAACGGTCCGTCGCGCCATTCGAGTGCGGCCTTGAGGCCGTCCTCCCGCACGCGGCGACCCCATTCCGAGGCGGCATCCCGGGCCGAAGAAAGCGCCTGGATCTCGGTACCGGAGTGCAACCCGTCGTAGATGCCCATGGTTTCGTACTGCCGGTTCACCGAGCGCTTCGAGTACATCAGCATCTCGTTGTCGACGTGCGACATCCGGCGCGCGAACTTCTCGGTGAAGCCAGCCAACTCGTCGGGCGGCACCGCGTAGTTCGCCCAGCCGAGGCGGGCCATTTCGGAACCCGAGAACGAGTCGCCCACGTAGGCGAATTCGCGGGCCTTGCAGGGCGGCAGGTGCCACGGCGTCCACATCATGTCCATCGTCGTCATGGCGCGCACCGGTGGATAGCCGACTTGTGCGTTGTCCGCGCAAATCCGGAAATCGCAGACCGTCGCTAGCTCCGTGCCGCCGGCGAGGCAGTGACCCTGGATCTGGGCGACCACGGGCTTGCCGAGTTCCCAGATGATCCAGTTGGTCATCACGACATGGCGCGCCCACTGGTTCTTGCCCGGGTGGGTGGATCCGGTGTCGGGCAGGCCGGAGCGGGGGCTGACGAAGTCGAAATTGTCGGCCGCCCGCGCCGGCGATAGATCGTAGCCGGCGGAGAACGACCGCCCGGCGCCGCGTAGCACGATGACGCCGATTTCGTCGTCGCTCTCCGCCTCGCGCATGGCGTCCATGACCTCGCCGCGCAGGTTGTTGGAGAGCGCGTTCAGTTTCTCCGGCCGGTTGAGCGTGACGAAGGCCAGCCGGCCGTCGGTTTCGTAGAGGATGTCGGTGTAGGGCATTTGCCTCTCTTCATGGCTTGGCTTGACAGCTAATCTTAGCGGCTTCGAGGTCGTGGAGAAGGTCTAGATTCAAATCGATTTTCGCCTGGGCCGACCATTGCGCCTGCTCCGAGTTGATGGCGTTGACGTTCTCGAAGACCTTTAGCACGCCTATACGACGCGACCTGCTGAACACCGTTAGGGTGCGACCGACAATCTCCCACTCGAAATCGCCGTAGACGCCGTTGTATTCGATGACGGGCATGGGTGATGCCGAAAGCCGCGAAGTCTGTGGCATCGTGCCGGGCGCTGGCAAGGCACACAGCTCGGGCAACCGGTGGCCTGTGGCGGCGGCGCGACCAAACGTGGCACTCTAATGCGTTGTTTACGCTGCCATGCCATAAGGATGCCCAATCCGAGAACGCCGGTGATCGTCGGCGTCGGCCAGTTCCTGAACCGTATCGAGTCCCTCGACGAGGCCCTGGAACCCCTCGACATGATGATGCACGCCGCGCATCGGGCCCAGGCCGACACCGGTACCGGCGGCTTCCTCGATCAAACCCAATCCGTGCGGGTCGTTCGCGGCATGTGGAGCTACGAGAATCCGGGGGCTGCGATCGCCGAGCGAATCGGCGCGCGGAGTGCGCAAACGATGGGCACCCTGATCGGCGGCAACCAGAACCAGGCGCTCCTGAGCGCAACGGCGATGGATATCCTCGCGGGCAAGTTCGACCTGGTGCTGATCGCTGGTGCCGAGAACGGCAACAGTTCCGGGAAGGCTCGCCGCGCGGGCGTGACGTTGCCGCAGACGCCTGCGCCGGGTAGGCCCGACGCCGTGTTCGGTGCCGAGCAGCAACCCGAGCACCACGAGTACGAGCGGGCGAAGGGCATCAGCCGGGCGATCCAGGTCTACCCGATGTACGACAACGCGCTGCGCCACGAACGCGGCGAGACCCTGGACGAGCACATCGCCCGCGTGTCGGGGCTTTGGGCACGCTTCAACGATGTCGCCCAGGAAAACCCCAACGCCTGGGTGCGGGAGAACATGACCGCCGAGGAGATTCGCACACCCTCGCCGAAGAACCGCCAGATCAGCTTTCCCTATACCAAGTTCATGAACGCCAACATGTCGGTGGACATGGCGGCGGCGCTCATCGTGTGTTCCCTCGAGAAGGCGCGGCGACTCGGCATCGCGGAAGATCGATTTGTCTATCCCCACGCCGGCGTGGAGGGCTACGATCACTTCTCAGCGTCCGTACGCGACAACTTCTACACCTCCCCGGGCGTTCGCATCACCGGCACCCGTGCCATGGACCTGGCGGGCATCGAGGCCGGCGACCTGGACTACGTGGATCTCTACAGTTGCTTCCCGTCGGCGGTGCAAATCGCCGCTTGGGAATTGGGACTGCCCGAAGAGAGACCGCTGACCGTCACCGGCGGACTTACCTTCGGCGGCGGCCCGCTCAACAACTACGTGATGCACAGCATCGCGCGCACGGTGGAACTGTTGCGCGAGAAACCGGACGCCTACGCCCTGGTTACCGGCAACGGCGGCAATCTCTACAAGCATGCCCACGGCATCTACTCGGGCCGACCGCCCCGGCAGGACTTCCAGCACGACGACGTCAGGGCCGAGATCGCCGGTTTGCCATCGCGGGAATGCCTGGCCGAGTACGAAGGGGAGGGCACGATCGAGTCCTATACCGTGATGTTCGACAACGACGGGCCGAGCATCGGCCACGTGTCGTGCCGGACGCCCGACGGTGCCCGGACGTGGATCAACACCGAGGATCCGGAGTTGGTCCAGGGTATGGTCAGCGAGGAATTCTGTGGCCGCCGCATGAGCGTACGCGGCGGGCGATTGTCGGTATTGAACTAAGGAGCTAGCTCACATGGCGTTCTACGAACGGGGCGAGGTCAGCCTCTACTACGAAATCCACGGCGAGGGATTCCCGATCCTGCTGTTCGCGCCGGGTGGCATGAGATCTGCCGTGTCGTTCTGGCGGGGATCGGAGTGGGATCCCATCGAGGCGCTGTCGCCGCACTTCCAGGTGGTTGCGATGGATCAGCGCAACGCGGGTCAATCCAAGGCGCCGGTCGCCGCGGACGATGGCTGGCACACCTACACGTCCGATCACATTGCGCTGCTGGACCACCTCGGCATCGAAAAAACCCACTTGATGGGTGGTTGCATCGGCGGTCCGTATTCCTTCGGCGTGATCGAGCGAGCGCCGGACCGCATCGCGTCTGCGGTCCTGCAACAGTCCATCGGGGATAGCGGCGAAAACCGCGAACTGTTCCACGCCATGTTCGATCAGTGGGCCAATCCATTGAAGCCCTCCATGCCATCGGTGTCGGAGGAGACGTGGACGAGTTTCCGCAGCAACATGTTCGACCACCAGTTCGTGTACAACGTCTCGCGGGAGTTCGTCGCGTCATGCCAGACGCCGTTGTTGGTGCTGATGGGCAGCGATCCCTACCACCCGGAAGCCACCTCCCGGGAGATTGCGGAGCTTGCACGCAACGCGCAGTTGGTCGAGGCGTGGAAGAGTCCCGACGCCGACGGGACGGTGGAAACGGTCGTGGCGTTTCTCAAGGCGCACACGCCCGCCTAGCCGAACCTGCGCAGAACCGTAGGGGCGACGCTTGCCGTCGCCCATTTGGCGGGGGGGGGGACGCCGCAAGGGCGTCCCCTACGGTCTCGTCGGTCCCAGGCGGCACCTCACTGGCGTAGCGCCGCCATGTGCCTCAGCAGGTCGTATTCGTTGTACGTCGGCACCTGTTGGCCGACGGTGCCGGGGCAGCTATTTCGCGCCGAGCAGGTGTTCGGGTAGTTGAGCAGGCTCAGGACGTAGCCCTGGCTGGCTTCGTGCTCGTACTTGGTGAACACCACCAGCACGATGGCTTCTGCCGGCCACACGAAGATGTGCTGGCCGTCCAAGCCATGCGCGGCGCTCGTGTCGATGGGCGGCTCGGTTCCCAGGTGGTAGATCGAGTTCAGCACCCACCACTGCAAGCCGTACCATCCGACGCGCGCAGCGAGGCTCGTGTCGACGTAGTCCTCGGCGATGACCGTCTCGCCTTCCCAGGCGCCGCCGTTCGCGAACAGCACGCCGAAGCGCGCGAAATCGTCGGCCCGCATGTCGATGCAGCAGTAGGTCAGCGGGTTGGAGCCGCTGGGATCGAGCCACAGTTCAATCGCCGTCTCGTCGACACCGATGGGTTTCAGGATCCGGTTTGTCAGCCACTCGTGGGCGTTCATCCCCGTGGCGCGCCGCAGCAGCGGCTCGAACAGTTGTGAGTTGTTGTTGGAGTAGAGGAACGTGCTGCCGGGTGTATTGACGAGGGGTTGGTCCAGGGAGAACTGCGTCTGGTCGACTTGGATGAACACGTTGCTGTCGGCGAATCCAGCGCGCATCTCCAACAGATTGCGGATCGTGATGTCCTCCTTGTCGGTGTCCAGCCACTCGTCGAAGAAGTCGCTGGCCTTCTGGTCCAGAGAATCGATATGTCCCTCGTCGATGGCGACTCCGACGGCGGCGCTGTAGATGCTCTTGGCCACGGACCAGCTCGTGACGAGGTCCTCCACGCCGTAGCCTTCCGCATAGCGCTCCCCGACCACCTCGCCGTCGCGCAGCAGGAGCGCGGCTTGCAGGGCGGCGTCGGTGAACACGTGGTCGAGCACATCGGCGACCGCGCAGGTGACCACGCCGACATCGGCGGGCGCAACGCGCGGCAGCGCCCAGTCCGGCGCGGCGGGATGTCGGACCTCGATCATGAACGACCGAGCCGCCGAGGTCGCATTGTCCTCGTCGCTGTCGTCCGTCACCGTCACGGTCGCCTCGATGCGTCCCGCCAAGCGACCCGTCAGCGTCAGTGTCTCGTCGCTTGCGGCCAGCTCGGCCACGCAGTTCTCGGGGACATCGGCGTCCACCGAATGGGTGTCCAGCTCGTCGCCATCGGTCACGTCGATCGTCAGGTCGAGGCTGTCGCCGATGACGAGCACCCGATCTTCGATGAAGGCGATCCGGGGACGCTTGTTGGTCACCGCGTCGGCGGCCTCGCCCAGCAGATCCAGGAACCGATCCATGTTGCCGAAGTCCTCGGATCCGGCGGCAACCTGCACGCCGCCGCCGTGGTCATGGCCTTGGATCTTCTCGAGAATTCGAGCTTCGCCGTCCTCGATGTCGACGAGGAAGTCCTTGAAGGCGGCGAAGTTCAAGGTGAGGTGCTCCGGATTCGAGGCGGGGGCAAAGACGAGCCGCGTCCGCTCGGACTCACCGCCTCGAACGTGACACGCAACGCACTTGGCCTGGACGATGGCGTCGGAGACACGTGTCTGGAATACGGTCTGCGCGGCCTCGTTCGCGCCACTGCGTCGTTCGTCGGGTGTCGTTGACAGGTTCGTCAGTAGACCGGCTGCACTCTCCATGAGACTCATCGCGAGGATGGGTCGATCGGCTTCGACAACGAGCCGCCACTTGCCCTGTCCATCGCCGAGCGCGCCCTCGCGCCCAACCGCCTCGGACTCGAGCTCGGCCGCCGCCAACGTCAGCGCACCCTGAGCGGGGATCGACACTTGAACGTCGCTCCCCGGAGAACGACCCCGATCGTCGATGCCGGCGATCGTCACGGTCGCCCCTTCGATGCCCGGGTTGACGAGCCGCAGCCGGCTCGCCTGGTTGGCGTTGCTGCCGGGATTGAAGATCGCGACGCGGTGGCGATTGTCGACCTGCGGCGCGAGATCGTGCATCGCCGTCAGGAACCCGGCCACGTCGGCGTTCGCACCGTCTTCGTCCGGCTTGATCCGGGTGTAGGCGAGCACCTCGATGTCGAGGTCGGTGGTCAGTTCCAGTCGCCAATCACCCTCGCCGCTGCCGGTGGATCCGGACAGACCCTTGTCGGCATTGCCGGCTTCGAGATCGTCGGAGTTGAAATGCGCGACCTCCCGGGCGTCGATGGAAAGCGTCACGGGCCCGTGTTCGATCCCGCCGTCATCGAACGCGGCGATCTGAATCTCGCCGCCGAGATCGGTGTGGTTGATCACCCGCACGAAGCCCTGGCGGTTCGACGGGTCGGACGCCGACGGGAACAGCGGCACCGTTCGAGAGCCCCTTGCCGGAACGGTGGACAGGTTGGTGAGATGTCCGGTTGGCGTCGCCAGCAGGCTCATGGCGTGAATGGGCTCGTCGGCGTCTACGGCCAACGTCCACTTGCCGACGCCGTCGCCCAGTTTGCCGCTCGAACCGTCCCCGCCGGCCTCGAGTTCCCGGGCATCGAGCGTGCGCGCGGTGCCGGCGTCCAAGGCCATCTCGACGCTGCCGCGGGGCTGGCCGCGGTCATCCGTACCCTGGATGGTGATCGTGGCTGGCGTGCTCCCCGGGTTGATGATGCGCAGACGGCTCACCTGCCTGTCGTTGCTGCCCGGATTGAAGATGGCCACGCGATGGCCGTCGGCGGAGACGGGAACCGTATCGTGCATGGCGGTCAGGAACCCGTCCTCGGTGCGGATGTAGGCGAGCACCTCGATATCGAGGCGGCTCGTCAACTCGAGCCGCCAATCGCCGTCTCCCGCGCCCGCAGCGCCGGACAGTCCCTTGTTCGTATTGCCGTTCTCGAGGTCGTCGGAGTTGAAGTGCATCGTTTCGCCGGGGCCGATTGCGAGCGCCAGGTCGTCTTGCGCGTTCCCGGCATCGTCCACCGCCACGATGTCGACCGTGCCGCCGACGGTCGAGTGATTGACGACGCGTACGAAGCCCTGCCGAAACTCGTCGGAGGCGGCGGGGAACAGGGGCACGAGTTCGGCCCCTGCGGGAACCGCTCCGACCGTTGGCCACGCGATGAGAACGCTCGTCGCCCAACGGCGCCATCGCGGCGCGCCGCAGGTCAACGAGAAGCCGGTCATGTCCCGGTGAAGAAGCGCTGGGGATTGTCGACGAACAAGGCGTCGATGTTGCCGTCCGAGACGCCCATCGACTTCAGGTCCGGGATGACGTGGCGGTGCATGTAGAGGTACTTGTCCGGGTTGCGGAGCGCCAGGGCGTGCTCGTCGGGCAGCGTGCCGTCGGGACGCTCGTTCAGGATGTGCAGGCAGATGCAGTCGTGCGCCGGGCACAGCCGGTCACCGTAGCCGTCGTCGATCAGCGACTTCATGGTCACGGTCCGCATGTGGGGGCTGACCAGGTGCCCCGGATAGCGGTCGAGGCCCAGGAAGCAGCCCTGGTCCAGGATCCACTTCAGGTACTCGGTGTCCGTGGTGTCGTTGGAGTGGTCGATCTTCACCCGTTCGAGGTCGACGCCTTCCTCCTTGAAGATGGCGATCTGCCGGCGGGCCACCTGGCCGGTGGGGTAGGAGTGCACCATGATCGGTACGCCGGTTTCGTTGTGCGCCCGGGCGACGGCACGGTTCATGATCTCGAGGTCCGGCGTCACGCCTTCGAAGTCTGCGGCGCACTTCAGTACCCCGGCCTTGACGTCGGTGCCCCGGAACCCTTCCTCGATATCCCGGACGAACTCCCGCGCCATCTGGTTCGGCGAGACGTTGCGGATGAACCGCGGCACGTCGAGCCACCAGCCGGTGACGTTGATGATGTTCACGCCCGACGCCGCCGAGACCGCTCGCAGGAGTTCCGGGTCGCGGCCGAGGTCGAAGGTGGTCGCGTCGACCATGGTGTCGATGCCGCCCGCCTTCGCCTCCTTCAGACATGCCACGGCGCGCTCGAAGCGGTTCGGGCCGAGCAGGTCCGGGTAGCTCCGGTACATGCCGCTGGCACTCACCATGACGTGCTCGTGCATCAGGGTGAAGCCGAGCTGATCGGCTTCGATGGGACCGGTCACGGAATTGATCACGATCTTGCCTCCGGTACGTGGGGTGTGGCGCGGCACGGCGAGTCTGCGGGACGGGACAAGCCCGTCACGCAGGTACCAGCAGATCCGGGTACGTCGAGAACCGGGTCTCCTGGCGCGTACGGATCTCGATCATGGCGACCTGGCCCTCCGCGTTGGCGCGTTTGGCGTCTTCCAGGGCGGGGCCGATGCCGGCGACGTCCTTCACGTGGATGGACTTGGCACCGAGCGCCGCCGCAACGCCGGCGTAGTCGCCGGATTGGTTGCCGACCCCGTACTCGGCCATGGCCACCGGCATCTTCTCGTCGTAGCCGCCCATGGTGAGGTTGTTGATCACCACGGTCGTGATGGGTATCTCGGCCCGCACCGCGGTCTCGATCTCGAGGCCCGTGTGCCCGAACGCGAGGTCGCCCATGAAGTTCATGCAGAACTTCGACGGATCCGCCATCTTGGCGCCGATGACCAGCGGGATGCCGTAGCCCAGGTGCGTGGTCTTGCCCCAGCCGATGTAGCCGTGGGGCTCGTGCGCCTGGTAGAACGGCATGATCTGGTCGCGCGGATTGCCGGCGTCGTGGGTGAGCACGCTGTTGGCGTGATCGATGTGCGCGTTGATCTCGCGGATCACCCGGTAGGGATTGATCGGCGTCTCGTCTGAGTTCAGGAGCGGCGCCCATTCGGCGAGCCACTCCGCCTTCGTGGCGGCGATTTCGGACACCGTGCGAGTGTCCTCGGATCGACCGTCTTCGCCGAGTTCGGCCTTCGCCTCGTCGATCATGGCTTCGAGTGTCAGCTTGGCATCGCCCACGAGGCCGAGGTCCACCGAGTAGTCCTTGTTGATGTCCTCGGCGGACACCGTCGAATGGATCAGGAACTTGCCGCCCGGAATGGGCAGGCCGAACCCGGTCCGCGTCAGTCCGGATCCGATGGCGAGGACGGTGTCCGCGGCACCGAGCCACTTGAACACCGCCTTGGGCGCCGTGCGGTTCGCCGAACCGAGCGCCAGCGGATGATCGTCGGGGAGCGCGCTCTTGCCCTGCATGGTCGTGATGACCGGAATCTGAGTCAGTTCGGCGAACGTTCTGAGCTCATCGCATGCGTCGGCGTAGAGAATGCCCTGGCCGGCCCAGATAACCGGTCGCTTGGCCTTGAGCAGGGCACCCACCGCGTTCTTGATGTCGCTTCGGGATGGTACGGAGCGCATGGCGGTCGAAGGCTTGTACTGTTCGGCGGCACCCTCGGGCGCTTGCTGACCGAGCACGTCGCCGTGCATCTCCACGACCACCGGACCGGGACGTCCCTGGCGAGCTGTGTGGAACGCCCGCCGGATCTGGGTCGCGGTGCGGTCGATGCGGTCGATGGACAACGCGAGTTTGGTCACCGACGCGTAGTTCTTCGTCGCCGAGAAGTTCGGCGACACGTCGTAGCCGCCGATGCCCGCACCACCGGGCAGGAACACCATGGGCACACCTTCGCCCCAGGCTTGCGCGATGCCGCCGAAGGAGTTCTCGACACCGGGGCCGGATTGCGACGCGAAGATGCCGGGCGGCGCACCCCGCGTTTGCCGTGCATAGCCGTCGGCCGCATTGATGCCGCCTCTCTCCTGGCGGAACACCAGCGGTCGGATGCCCACTCGGGCAGCGGCCTCGATCAACGGGTTGGCCGGGAAACAGGGCATCCAGGTGACGCCCTCGGCCTTCAGGCAATGCGCAATCAAATCGTAGCCGTTCACGGCTTCCCTCCCTTGTACACCATCCCCGAGCATAGCACTCCGATGCGGGCTTTTTGGGAACGTCGCGTACTGCCCTGCCCAGACCGGACGTCAACCAAACGGGGTGCGCTGCCTGTTATTATGCGCCGCTTTCCAAAGCACCCCCCTGCGGAACCCTGACCATGGACGGCCCCGACTTCTCGAAGACCGAACTGATACCCGTGATCGCCCAGGACGCCGAAACGGGCGATGTGCTGATGCTCGCCTACATGAACGACGACGCGTACAGCGAGACGCTCGCCACCCGCCGCGTCTGCTACTACAGCCGCTCCCGGCAGAGGCTCTGGCGCAAGGGCGAGGAGAGCGGCAACGTGCAACATCTGAAGCAGATCTACTACGACTGCGATGCCGATACCGTGCTGGTGAAGGTTGAACAGATCGGTGGCGCCGCCTGTCACGAGGGCTACCGCAGTTGCTTCTTCCGGGAGATCGACCCCGACACGGGCGACGCCAAGGTCATCGCCGAGCGCGTATTCGATCCCGCCGACGTCTACAGGAAGTAGCGCCATGAGCAACGTCTTGAACCTCGGCATTCCGTCCGGAAGTCTGCAGAACGCCTGCGCCGACCTGTTCGAACAGGCAGGCTACCGCATCTCCTTCCCGAACCGTTCGTACTACCCGGAGATCGACGACCCGGAGATCGACTGCCTGTTGGTCCGCGCGCAGGAAATGGCGCGCTACGTGGAGCAGGGCGTCCTCGATGCGGGCATCACGGGCCACGACTGGGTGCTGGAGACGGGTGCGGACGTCGAGGAACTCGGCGAGTTCGTGTTCTCGAAGGTCAGCCGGCGGCCAAGTCGCTGGGTGCTCTGCGTACCGAACGACTCGCCGGTCCGGTCCGTCAAGGACCTCGAAGGCAAGCGCGTGGCCACCGAAGTGGTCAACCTGACTCGTTCGCACCTGGCCCGCCACGGTGTAACGGCCAATATCGAGTTCTCCTGGGGTGCGACCGAAGTGAAGCCCCCACGCCTCGCCGACGCCATCGTGGAGATCACCGAGACCGGCAGTTCGCTGCGCGCCAACAACCTGCGGATCGTCGAGGAAGTCCTCACCAGCACGCCGCGTCTTATCGCCAACCGCGAAGCCAGTCGCGACCGGTGGAAGAAGACCAAGCTCGACAACATCGCGTTGATGCTGAAATCCTGCCTGGCCGCCGAAGGGCAGGTGGGGCTCATGATGAATGTCCGCAACGAGGATCTCGACGCGGTTACGGCCATCCTGCCGGCGCTGCAGAACCCGACCATCTCGCACCTGACCGATCCCGACTGGGTGGCGATCAGCACCATCATCGAGGAAACGCAGGTCCGCATCATCGTTCCGGAACTGAAGAAGGCCGGTGCCACCGGGATCGTGGAGTATCCGATCAACAAGGTGATCGACTAGGCTCCGGGAAGTGCCTCCCCGGCGACCTTGCCGCGCCAGTAGTTGTCTAGGGCCGGTTCAACGTATTCGCGCTCGAATCCGTCGTGGGCTTCGGCGGCCCATTCCAAGTAGGCGATGACCGCCAGGGACTGGTCGCGGTCGAAGGCCGTGAACCGCTCGCGCGCGTCGTCGAACCACGTCTTGTTTCCGTAGCTACGGGGATTTATCAGTTGGCTTTTCGAGGGTTCGTAGAGCCCATGGGTCAAGTAAAAGGTCGGAGTTGCGCACTCTAGCAGTCCGCGAAGTTCCGCAATCATGAAGGCGGGTATGTAGAACCGAAATGACGTACGGGAAAAGAACGCGAGCGCGCTAGCGAAACCGTCCGGGGCGAGGTCTAGGAATTTGGCGTCGAGAACGCGCCAATCACGCTTGCCGAGGAAGTCACGCTCCACCAGGTCGGGCTCCGAATGCCGGAACAGCCACCGAGGTTTGCCATTCCCCTCGC
>JAGWBM010000084.1:0-858 GCA_021295895.1 Pseudomonadales bacterium | reverse complement strand
CATTGAACTGGCCCATGTTCCAACGAGTCCTCATCAGCAACCGCGGCGAGATCGCGATCCGCATCGCCAAGGCGGCATCCGACCTCGGCGTCGAATCGGTCGGTGTGTTCTCCCCCGTGGACGCACTGTCGTTGCACACGCGTATCGCGACCGTCGCCGTCGAGATCGGCAACGGGGCGGTGGACGATCCCGTCGGGGCGTATCTCGATGCCGACGTACTGGTCGCCATCGCGAAGGAGAGCGGTTGCGACTGCGTCCATCCGGGTTACGGTTTCCTGGCCGAGAATGCCGGATTCGCCGACCGCTGCGCCGCCGCGGGTTTGACGTTCATCGGCCCGTCGCCGGCGGCGTTGTCCCTGTTCGGCGACAAGGTCCGCGCCCGCGCGCTGGCGTCGTCGCTCGGCATTCCGGTCGTGCCCGGTAGCGGCGAAGCGCTGGCATCGGCGGATCGTGCGGCGGCCGTTGCGGCGGAACTCGGCTACCCGGTGATGCTCAAGGCCGCCGGCGGCGGTGGGGGCCGTGGCACACCGGATGCGATGATGGAATCGTTCGAGCGCTGCCGGGGCGAGGCCGCGGCCGCGTTCGGCAACGGCGACGTGTTCATTGAAAAACTGATCGACCGTCCCCGCCATATCGAGGTGCAGATCCTCGCCGACGCCGACGGCAACGTCCTACACCTGCACGAACGCGATTGCTCGGTGCAGTTGCGCAACCAGAAGGTCATCGAGACGGCACCCGCGCCGGGACTGGACGAGGGACTCCGGGGTCGGATTCTCGGGAATGCCATCAAGCTCATGAAGTCGGCGAACTACGTGAATGCCGGCACCGTCGAGTTCCTGGTGACGCCGGAAAGTGGCG
>JAGWBM010000083.1:13357-25900 GCA_021295895.1 Pseudomonadales bacterium | reverse complement strand
ACGATCTTCTCGTCGCGAGATGCAGTCGGCCCACCGCTGCATGACCGGCCGCCGCTTCTCCAGCAGGTCGTCGCGCGCGTAGGCGGCCACCGTCGCCGAGCCTTCGACGTGCGCCAGCGCGAACTCCGAGAGCACGTCCTGCGCTTGGGTTGCCAGCGGCACCCGGTGCGCCTCGCCCGTCTTCATGTGTTATCAGAAAGTTAAACGACTACCCGGCACCTTTTGGACTCTAGTGAACATGCGACTAGTCGGTTGCAGCCGCGTCTGTACGGCGCAAACGCCTAGTCTGTGCTGGTCGCCTCAACGGTTTTCCCGGCGCCAACGGGTGCCGGGGCAGGACCGATCGCTAGCGGATCACTCATGGTCCGTCGCGGGTCCAGGGCATCGCGCGCTGCTTCGCCCACGAAGATCAGCAGCGTCAACAGGATCGCCAGCGTGAAGAATCCGGTTAGACCGAGCCAGGGGGCGTGGACGTTGTTCTTGCCCTGGGCAAGCAGTTCCCCCAAAGAGGGGGACCCGGCAGGCAGTCCGAAACCGAGGAAATCCAAGGCGGTGAGGGTGGTTACGGCGCCGCTCAGGATGAACGGTACGAAGGTGAGGGTCGCCACCATCGCATTGGGCAGAACGTGGCGGCGCATGATGGTGAGGTTGGACACGCCCAGGGAGCGGGCAGCGCGTACATAGTCGAAGTTGCGTGCGCGGAGGAACTCCGCACGTACGACCGAAACCAGCGCCATCCAACTGAAGAACACCAGGATGATCAGCAGCAGGTACACGGTTGGCTGGAATATGCTCGCCAGGATGATGAGGATCAGCAAGGTCGGTAGGGATGCCCAGATCTCAACGAATCGCTGCCCGATGAGGTCCACCAGGCCGCCGAAGTAGCCTTGCAGCGCACCGACGGCGATGCCGATGCAGGAACTGAGGAAGGTCAGCGTGATGCCGAACAGCACCGACAGCCGGAACCCGTAGATCAGGCGTCCCAGGGTGTCCTTGGCGCTGTCGTCCGTGCCCAGCCAATGCTGGCCGGAGGGGTGGGCGGGTGCGGAACTGTCGATGTAGAGGTCGATGGAGTCGTAGCTGTAGGGAATCGGCGGATTGATCGTCCAGCCGTTGCCCTTCTCGATGAGGTCCTGGACATAGGGGTCCGCGTAGTCCGCTTCGATGGGTAGTTCGCCGCCGAGTTCCGCCTCGGTCACGAATTCGTACACCGGGAAGAACAACTCGCCGTTCAGGTAGACAACGATCGGCTTGTCGTTGGCGATGAACTCCGCGAACAGGGAGGCGACGAACAGGGCGAGGAATATCCACATCGAGTAGAAGCCCCGGCGGTTGGCCTTGAAGTTGCTGAGCCGGCGGCGATTGAGGGGCGAAATGTGCATGTCAGCGGGTGTCGAAGTCGATGCGGGGATCGACGAGCACGTAGGTGAGATCACCGATCAGGTGCACCACCAGACCGACCAGACCGAACATGAACAAGGTACCGAAGAGTATCGGGTAGTCGCGTTTTATGAGCGCGTCGTAGGACAGGAGTCCCATGCCTTCGAGGGAGAAGATCACCTCGATCAGGACGCTGCCGTAGTAGAAGATGCCGACGAATGCCGATGGAAATCCGGCGATGACTATCAGCATGGCGTTGCGGAACACATGCCCGTAGAGCACGCGTCGTTCCGTCAATCCCTTGGCGCGGGCGGTCAGCACGAACTGCTTGTTGATCTCCTCCAGGAACGAGTTCTTGGTGAGCATCGACAGCGTCGCGAACCCCCCCACCGTCAGCGCGGCCAGCGGCATCGCGAGATGCCAGAAATAATCGCCGATCTTGCCGAACAGGCTGAGTTCGTCGAAGTTCTCGGACGTCAGACCGCGTAGCGGGAAGATGTCGAAGTAGTTGCCGCCTGCGAACAGGATGATCAATAGGATCGCGAGGATGAACCCGGGGATCGCGTAGCCGACGAAGATCACCGTGCTGGTCCAGAAGTCGAACGGCGTGCCGTCGCGCACGGCCTTGGCGACGCCGAGCGGGATCGATATCCCGTAGATGATGAGCAACGAGGCATCCGTTCCACGACGAGGTCGATCACCGGTCGGTCCTGGAAATAGCTGTCGCCGAAGTCGAACCGAACGTAGTTCCAGACCATGGTGAAGAACCGCACATGGACCGGCTTGTCGAAACCGAATTGCTTCTCGAGGTCGGCGATCAGTTCGGGATCGAGGCCGTAGGTGCCGAGGTTCTCACCGCCGGTCAGCGTCGCGTCCATCGCCTGCGAACTGACGCCGGAATCGCCCCCGCCCCCGCTGAAGTTCGAGGTCGTGGACACGGTCCCCATCGTCGCCTTGGCGATGATCTGCTCGATGGGACCGCCGGGCGCGAATTGGGCGATGGTGAAGGTGAGCAGCAGGATGCCGAACAGCGTCGGCAGGATCAGCGTCAGCCTGCGCAGGATATAACGGCCCATCTACCTCCCCACGATGTTGGGCAACCGTAGCCGCATAAGCGAACAGGCGAATCCCTGCCCGACGCAACTGGTTCCGATACCGGAACCGGCGGGACCCCTCTCGTAAGCGGTCAACGGCAACTGTCGATGCTACCGGGATCGGCACGGCAGGCATAGTGCATTGATTTGCCTGCGCCGGCCCCATCGTCTCGTTCGCTGCCGAACGCCGCCGGACCGCGGTGTAGAATCGAGGAGGTGTTTGGTTTGGGGGAGCCATGAAGCCGATTTCCGCCGATTCGCACGTCGTCGAAGGGCGCGACGTGTTCACGGGACTCGCCGAGTGTTTCGGTGACCAGGCGCCGCGCATCATGGATGTGGGCGACCAGGTGGATGCCATCGTCATACCCGCCAACGGCCTGCGTGGCGTCAGCGTGGCGCGCATGGGCATGGCCGCCACGCGCCTCGCGCGCAACGAACCGCTCAACCGCAAGCCCGGCCACAAACCGGACGTTGCGCACATGAAGGACCCGGAGTTGGTCGCCCTCTTCAACAAGGGCTACGCGGGCATGCGCCGGGGCTTGGTAGATGGCGCCCACCGTTACCAGGACCAGGACGTCGACGGACTGGCGGCGGAGTTCCTCTATCCGGGTTTCTTCGGCATGTTCGGCCTCAAGAACACGCCCCTGCTCGTGGCGCTGCAGAGGAACTACAACGACTGGCTACACGACTACGCCACGGCGTCGGACGGTCGCCTGTTCGGCTTGGCGGCCATCCCCGTGCAGGACCCCGAAGCCGGGGTGGAAGAGATCGACCGGGTCATCAAGATGGGCTTCAAGGGCGGTTGCATCCCCTGCACGTCTCCCGCCGATCGGCCGTACTTCGACGACGCCTACGAACCGATCTTCTCGCGTGCCGAAGAAGCGGGTTTCCCGCTGTCCATGCACGTCGGCACCAATGCCTACGTCCCCCGGGAACAACGCCGCCGCCCGGTACGGCCCGACGCCATTGCCGATTACGCTGCCTCCCAGGGTACGGTGCAGCGCACCATCGTGGAGTTCATGTGCCGCGGGGTGTGCGAACGCCACCCCAACCTCAAGATCGTCGTCGCCGAGTTCAACGCCGGATGGATCGCCCACTGGCTCGACCGGGTCGATCAGGGCCTGCAGCGGGAACGCCGCAACATGGACGAGCCCTTCGCCGGCACCCCGCCCCATGAAGTCTGGCGCCGCCAGTTCTACGCCACCATCGAGGATGACCGCCCAGCGCTCGCCACGCGGCATTTGATTGGCGTCGACAACCTCATGTGGGGCTCCGACTACCCGCACACCGACTCGACCTGGCCCTGCTCCAACGAGGTGCTCGACGAGTTGTTCGAGGGAGTTCTGGCCGAAGACCGCGTTAAGATCACACGCGAGAACGTCAAGGGGCTGTACGGCGTCTGATGTCATCTGCGCTTGAGTCAATCCGACCAATGCATGTGCTTCCAGGAGGGAGCCGGCTCGCGGGTGACCATGGGGAAGCAATACCAAGTGGAATGTCTGTCTATGCGCCGACGGTCAATCAGCTAGCGCGGCTGGCGTATGAGGACGTTAGCCGGGATGAAGAGCATGCTGCGCTGCAGCATGTGAGGTGGGCGGCATCTACATTCGATCAGGTCGACTTTGCGCAAATCAAAGTGGCGTCGCATGCCCCTTGGTGGGGTGGAGAGGACATGCTTAACGAGTGTTGCCGATTCCTAGAAGATCGCCGTCGCCACTTAGACGATTTGGTCACAGAGCTCTTTGGAGACAAGCAACAGACCTTGCAGTTCCGGGACCCGATGAAGAGCGGCGGAGGAGAGTAATGGCAGGCTTTTTCCCCGACATAGACGCCCGTAACGTGGCGGTTCGCTGGACACCACTAGTTGTACGGCCCATTGCATCAGGACCGGAGTGCTTCGTCGCAGCCATCGCTGCAAATGCCCGAACGGGCGAGGTTGGTTGTCACCGGTTGGTGGACGGTCGTCGGATGCGAACACTCTTCCATGACGGCGCCAGCCGTCTAGGCGCGGTTGTTGATGCCAGTGTGGCTAGTCTCCGCAATCATCTTGAGAGTCGGTTGGAACTCGATGGTTGGCAAAGCCCGTTCGATGGTGTGTACCTCGGCAACGGTTCGACGGTATATGTGCGTCGTTTCAGGGACGCATTTGAAATGGCAGCGAGAACATGTGCGGTGTTCGGTGAGCCTGGATTACTGGACGGCGCACATGACGAGGGATTGCCGGAATCAGACCCTTGGAAAGCACCCGTCGCTGACGTGCTCCGCGAATTGCGACCGGAGCTTTCGAATTCGGTTGACGCGCAACTCGCGTTGGCGACTACCGAGCACACGATCACGTTTACTTTCTTCGGCGTGAATCTCGCCGCTAACTTTGTGCTCCTGAACCCCCAGCGGTTGACGACATCGCTGCGAGAAGCCAGGGCGCATCTTTGGAACCTAAGTCTCGTCGCGGACGCACCCGACCTCCTCTTTCGACCAAGTCGCTTGGAGTTGCTCACGGGCGTGAGGAGCGAGGATGAACGGATACCCGGCGTCATCGAGGAGTTGGCGTTTGAGGGAGGCTTCCGGCGTGTCAACGTAACCCGGGTTGAGTCGACCGAACAGGCAGCCGAACAGATAGCGGCGAAAGCTGCCTGAGAGGCGCTCGCACCTCGACTATGGGTCTTGCACGACGTTGACCGTGTATGACCCGTTCCTCGTTGCATGTCACGTACGCGTGTCCTCGTGGGTCCTCGTGGTTCGTCAACTAGCGTATTGCACGTCTAGCCGATAAGGTGCCCGGTTTACCCAACGGAGTTCCCAATGGCCGTCGCTACCACCCTCTTCGATCTAACCGGCAAGGTCGCGTTGTTGACCGGGGCCTCCAAGGGCATGGGGCTCGCCATGGCCGAGGGGCTTGCCGAGCACGGTGCCCGGGTCGTTGTCTCGAGCCGCAAGCTCGATCAATGCGAGGCGGCCTGCAACGGGATCAACGAGAAGTGCGGTGACGAGATGGCCATCCCCGTGGCCTGCAACATCGGCTACAAGGAGCAGCTTGAAGCCCTCGTGGCCGAGACGCGTGACCGCCTCGGACCCATCGACATCCTGGTCGCGAACGCCGGGATCAACCCGTTCTACGGGCCGATGTCCGAGATTCCCGACTCGGCCTTCGACAAGATCATGAGCTCCAACGTCCGCTCCAATCATTGGCTCGCCCACATGGTGGTACCGGATATGGTGGCGAGCGGCGGCGGTTCGGTGATGATTACCTCCAGCACCGGGGCGTTCACGCCGTCGCTGACGCTGGGTACCTACGCCATCTCCAAGCTCGCCGACATCGCGCTGGTGCGCAACCTTGCGCTGGAGTACGGGCCTGGCGGCGTTCGTGTCAACGCGATCTGCCCCGGCCTCATCAAGACGGATTTCGCACGCGCCCTCTGGGACAACGAACAGGCCAAGCGCAACGCCGAAACGAACACACCGCTGCGCAGGCTCGGGGAATCCGATGATTTGAAGGGCATCGCGGTGTTCCTCGCGTCGCCCGCGAGCGCCTACATCACCGGTCAGGCGATCGCCGTGTGCGGCGGCACCCACATGTGGCGGTAAACCGCCCGACCTAGACGGTGCGGTAGCCGTGGAGGAGCAGGCCAGGGAAGTCGGAACCCCGGCGCGCGGGTTCATCCTTCAGGCCAGCTACCGTGTTCAGAACGGCGCGCCGGTCGTCCACCTTTTCGGTGCCCTCGAGGACGGCGGCACGTTCCTGGTCCGGGACCGTCGCCAAATCCCGCACTTCTACGTTCTTCGGCGTGACGCCGAACGGGCGTATCGGCTTGGGGCCACCCGGCAGTTCGAGACGACCAAGAAGACCTTCGCGGGCGAGGCCGTTCTCCGGGTCGACATCGCCGTACCCCAGGACACGGTGCCGTTGCGCGATCGGCTTCATCGCGACGGCGTGGAGACCTTCGAAGCGGATGTCCGTTTCGCCGTCCGTTACCTGATCGACCGCGACATCCGCGGCGGCTGTGAGATTCTCGGCGAATTCGAGCCGGGGGATCGGATCGCCCGGGTCTACGACGACCCGGAGTTGCGCCCCGCGGCGGTTGCATTGACGCCCTCGGTGCTGTCCTTCGATATCGAGACCGACCCGAGAGCGAGCCGGTTGCTTGCCATCGCCGTCTACGGCGAGGGTGCCGACGAGGTCTACATTGTCGAACCGGCGGGTCGGGAGATGCCCGACCGCGCCGTCGCGTGTGCCGATGAACGCGCAGCGGTCGCCGCCTTCGTCGATCGGGTCCGCGAGATCGACCCCGACATCCTGACCGGCTGGAACGTCATCGACTTCGACCTCAACGTCCTGAACCGCGTCGCGAAACGCGTCCGCGTGCCGTTCGATCTTGGCCGCGAACCGGGCTCCGTCCGAGTCCGTTCGGCGCGGGGCTACTTCGGCAGCGGACAAGCGTCCATTCCCGGACGCCTAGTGCTCGACGGCATGGATCTGGTGCGTGGTGCGTTCATGCGCTTCGACGACTACTCGCTGGACAACGTCGCCAGCGAGGTGCTGGGCGAAGGCAAGGTGGAGATGGGCGACGGCGGCGACCGGGCGGCGGACATACTGGCGCGCTACCGGGACGATCTGGACACTTTCGCCGCGTACGCGCGTACCGACGCCCGTCTCGCCCTCGAGATCGTCGACAGCCTCGACCTCGTGAACTTGGCGTTGGCCCGTAGTCGCCTCACGGGGATGACACCGGATCGCGTGTCCGCGAGCATCGCGTCCTTCGACTTCCGCTACCTGTCGGCGCTTCGCAAACGGCGGATTGTCGCCCCAACCGTCGGTTCGGACGATGCGCGCGTCTCCCGGCACCAGGCCGGAGGGCATGTCTTCGAACCGACCACGGGTATCCACGAGAACGTTTGGGTATTCGATTTCAAGAGCTTGTACCCAAGCGTGATCCGCACCTTCAACATCGATCCGCTGGGATTCACGGCGAACCCCGAAACCGACGCGTCGGTCATCAGGGTGGCTCCCGATGCCGCCTTTCGCCGCGACGAGGCGATTCTGCCCGCCATGCTGGACGAACTCTTCCCGCAGCGCGAGCAGGCGAAGCGCCAGGGCGACTCGGTGGCTTCACAGGCCATCAAGATCCTCATGAACTCCTTCTACGGCGTGCTTGGCACGCCGGCGTGCCGGTTCCACAACGTCGCCATCGCCAATGCCGTCACCGGCATGGGCCGGCACTTCCTGCAGTGGTCCAGGAGCTGGTTCCAAGACCGGGGCTTCGATGTGCTCTACGGCGACACCGACAGCGTCTTTGTCCGTTCGGGGTTGGATACCGAGGCGGCGCGAACCTCGGGACCTCGGCTGGCGGAAGAACTGAACAGTGCCATCGCGACCTATACGCGCGACAAGTGGCGCCTGGCGAGTCGATTGGAAATGGAGTTCGAGAAGCTCTACCTGAAGCTCTTCCTGCCGTCCGTTCGCCACGGCGCGGCGGGTGCCCGCAAGCGCTACGCGGGCGTGATCGACGGCCGCGCCGAGGTGGAGTTCACCGGCATGGAAGTCGTCCGCCGCGATTGGACGGCGTTGGCCAAGGACGTTCAGCGGGAACTCTACAAGCGCCTGTTCGCGGGCGAGCCGGTCGAGGACTACCTGGCGGATGTCACGAACGCGCTGCGCAACGGCGAACTGGACGACAAGCTCGTGTATCGCAAGGGACTGCGGAAGAAACCGTCGGATTACACCGCCAACACCCCGCCCCATGTCGCGGCGGCCCGGAAGTCGAGCGACCCGGGTCGTGTCATCTCCTACCTGATTACGGTGGCCGGGCCGGAACCGTTGGATGCGTTGGCCCACGAACCGGACCGGGAGCACTACCTGGACAAGCAGGTCAGGCCGGTTGCCGAGCCGGTTCTAGCCGCACTCGGCCTTGATTTCGACCGGGTGATCGGCGATGACAAACAGATGACGTTGTTCTAGGAGCTTACGCGAGCCGTCCAAGAGCAATTCGCGGCACCTCTCACGAAACTTGGTTCAAGTGTAAAGATGGGCGCTCGTCAAGAATGGAACCTGTGTGTGAACCTCAGCGCTTCTCAAGGGATCTAGCCGGAGGACTTCGCGGCAAGCGAAACTCCAAACACGACCGTCAGGCGGGGCTACCGAAAGTCCCGTGTCCGTCAGCCGCTTGCCAGCGGAGGAGTGCTTCCCCACACTCCGGGCTCGTTTTGTTACGGACCGAGAGGCGGGAATGCGACTGAAGGACAAGGTGGCGATCGTCACCGGTGCGGGGCGGGGGATCGGCAAGGCCATCGCGGAGGCGTTCGCGAAGGAAGGCGCGTCGGTGGTGTGTTCGGCGAGAAGCGTCGGCGAAATCGACGCGGTTGCGGAGCAAGTCGGCGGGCTGGCCGTTCCTTGCGACGTGGCGGACGAGGCGGAAATCCGCAACCTGATCGACGCGACGGTCGATGCCTACGGGCGCATCGACATCCTGGTCAACAACGCGGGTGCGGTGGCTCGGCTGCCGGTTCACGAATTGCCCGTGGAGGACTGGGACCACGTCATGAACGTGAACCTGCGCGGACTGTTCCTCTGTACCAAGTACGCGTTGCCGTCGATGCTGGAGCAAGGGCGCGGTTGCATCATCAACATTTCATCGGGTGCCGGCGTCGTCGGCCCGCGCAATCGCTCGGCCTATGCCGCCTCGAAACACGGCGTGATGGGATTCACCAAGACCCTGGTCGCCGAGTACCTCCACCAGGGAATCCGCTCCCACGTCATCCTGCCGGACGCAACGGTCTCGAGGATGCGTAGCGAAGGATTCCCCAACGAGGATCCGGACTCGATCATTCAGGCCGAGGACATCGCGGACGCGGCGGTCTTCTTCGCGACGCAGCCGGCGACGGCGCACACCATGGAGATCCGAGTCAGCCAGGGACTTCGCACGCGAAAGAAGTAGAGCCCGCCGGCAACAGGAGCAGCCTCGGTGCATGTCGCCGTTATCGGCGCGGGTGCCGCTGGTCTAATCACGGCCCACGAACTGATCGTCGAAGGGCATCGCGTAACGGTGTTCGAACAGTCGGCGCACCTGGGCGGGCTCTGGAACTACACGGACGCCGTGGAGGACGACCCTCTGGGGCAGCGCCCGAGCCGGCGCATCCATTCTTCGCTATACGCCTCCATGCGTGTCAACCTGCCGAGGGACTTGATGGCCTTCGAGGGGTACACCTTCGACGATGCCGGCGGCGGGCGCGACGACTGGCCGCGCTTTCCCTGCCATGCCCGGGTGCTCGAATACCTGCGTCGCTTCGCCATCGACACCGGCATTGGCGTCCGGGTACGCCTGGGCCATGAAGTACGCCAGATTGTCCGGGACGATGGCTGGCTCGTCGACGGCGAGCGGTTCGACGCGGTTGCCGTGTGCAACGGACACTTCTCGGAACCGCGGGTGCCCGAAATCCGGGGATTCGGGGGCTTCCCGGGTACGGCGCTTCACAGCCACAACTACCGGCGTCCGGATGGGTTCGCGGGAAAGCGCGTCGTCGTCCTCGGTTCGTCCGTGTCCGGCGGCGACCTATCCCGCGAGTTGGCGGATGTGGCGGAGGTGTTCTTCTCGGGGCGGTTGTTCGAGAAGCAACCGCCGCTTTCGCAGCAGGCGGGACCGATCAAGCGGTGTCCGCCGATAGCGAATTTCGACGGTGCCGACATCGTACTGACGAACGGAGAACGGATTCGCGACATCGATACGATGCTGTTCTGTACCGGCTACTGGTACCGGTTCCCGTTCCTGGAATCCGACGTGGTGGCGGTCGGTGACAACTGGGTGAAGGGTCTCTACCGGCAAATCGTTGCGGTCGAGGATCCATCCCTCGCGTTCATCGGTCTGCCGTTTCGCATCGTCCCGTTCCCCGTGTTCCAACGTCAGGCGCGATGGCTCGCGCGTTCGCTCGCCGGACGCTTCCCCTTGCCGTCGCTTGCCGAACGGCGCCGGACCCATTGCGACGAGATCGCCCGGCTGCGGGACGCCGGCGTGGCGGAACGGCACTTTCATCGGCTTGAGGACGAGCAGATGGACTACATGAACCGGCTAGCGCAGCAATGCGGCGATCGAAGCGTGCCCGACTGGTTCGTCGCGCTCTGGCGGGAGCACAACGCCAACGCCCGAAGGCATCCCAAGGATTACCGCGACCGACGCTTGCAGGGCCGGGGCCCGACGAGGATCGCCTGACGCCTCCGACTATTGCCGTCCCCTTGTCATTCAAACTGAGCGGGCATTTCGGTCGTTTTCGCCTGCGGTATGATCGAGACAGATCGAGCATCCAACAGCAGTGCCATGGCCGACAAAACCCCGAGAGCGCACGAAATGTTCTTGGGAAAGAAACTTGCTTCGGCGGGGGCCATCGACTATCACGTCTACCGCCGGGAAGAGAGACACGACGAAGCGGTCTTGAGCTTTCTCTCCAGGCGTGCGGATGTCCCGAACATGCGCATTCGCCTGGAGTCGCGACGGGATGCGGGCGCGGACCCGGCTGGTTCGAAGCAGATAGCCGTCGACGAACTGGACGCGTGGGGTTGCGATCCCGACCAGTTGGAGGGAATCGCAAGGTTGGTTGCGCCACTGGACGTCACGGATTTCTACAGCAAGCAATACCGACAGCCCAGGCCACTGGTATTTCGAGGCCGCGATGATCGGTTCGCCGGATTGATCAGCTGGGACGATTTGAACGATGCCATCTGCAACAGGAATCTTCGGCCGCCGCAGTTGCATGTCGTCATGGACGGCGTGGAGGTGGCCGATGACCTCTTTCAAGTCGACAACCTGGGGTTGGGCACCCGGCAGCCCGGTCCCTTCGTATCGCGAGTGGACGCACGGAAACTGGCCAACTTCCTGCGCAGCGGCGCGACCTTCATCGCCAACTCGATTCATGACTACCACGAGCCGATCCGGCGTTTGTCGGACGAAATCGAACGAAGTCTCGCGACCTATGCCAACGTCAATCTGTATGCCTCGTGGCGGTCGACCCGAGGCTTCGCGACGCACTGGGACGATCACGACGTGTACATCATCCAAGCCGTCGGCGAGAAGGAGTGGCACCTCTTCGGCGAGACCCGGAACCTGCCGACGACACTGGACAACCGGCCCAATCTGGACAGACCCGACGAACCGGTCTGGTCGGGCAAGTTGACCGCGGGGGATGTGCTCTATGTTCCACGCGGATGGTGGCACGATGCCCGAGTCGACGAAGCCGATGACGGCAAAGGCAGCATTCACCTGACGCTCAACACGCGGCCGATCACGGGAACCTGGGTGCTTCGTTGGCTCGAGAACAAACTTCTCGACCACGAAGTGTTTCGCATGAACACGCCGTTGGCGGCGGATGCGGCGAGTCGAGAGGACTATTTCCGGCGTTTGGTGGAATTGATTCGCGAAGAGCTGAGCGACGATCTCGGTGATCGTTTTGAATCGGACATCCGGGCGTCGTGGACCGAGGCGACTAGGACGTCGCTGTCGACCTATATCGAGCCCTGGAAGTCGCCGTTATGGGACAGCTTTCAACTCTCGCTCAAGGGTCGGCGGCACGCCGCGATCGAAACATACCCCGCCAAGGGTTCCTTCGTGCTCAGGGCAAATGGCATCGTGCGCAAGTTCGATCTCCGGTGTCTCGATCTGATACGCGCACTAGCCGGATCGGAGTCATTGTCCGTGGAGGAACTCAAGGGCACCTGCCGGGATCGATTCCCGGGCGAGTTCGTCGATGGGTTCGTCAAGCAGTTGATCAAGGACGACGCCGTGTCGGCATTTTGTCCGTCCGCGCGGGCACCGTAACGGGCGCATTGGGGTTGCGCACCGTTTCAGCAGTTGCGGAGCGTCGCAGATCACGTCACCTGGCGTGCCATCAGATCCTGGAACATTCCCGGCGCGACCGCGAGTTCGTCGAACGTCCCCGATTGCACGACCCGGCCCTGCGACAGGACGTAGATGCGGTCGGCGTTCTTGATCGTGGACAGCCGATGTGCGACGACGACACGGGTTGCGGCGATTTCGGCAATGCTCCGCATGACTTGGGCCTGGCTCTTGTTGTCGAGCCAGTTGGT
>JAGWBM010000083.1:0-13309 GCA_021295895.1 Pseudomonadales bacterium | reverse complement strand
CCGGAGAACAGCCCGGAATGTTCGCCGACCGGTGTGTGCATACCCATTTGCATCTGAGAGATGTCGTCGGCCAGGGAAGCCTTGCGGGCCGCAGACCAGGCCTCCTCAAGGGTTGCCTCGCTGTTGATTCCGACGATGTTCTGCAGAATCGTGCCGGGCTGGAGAGAACCATTCTGCATGACCACGCCGATTTGGCGGCGTAGTGCGTGGTCGTCCAGGTACTTGAGGTTTCGCTCGTCGAAATAGACGGCCCCGGTTGACGGGGTTTCCAGGGCGAGCATGAGACGGAGCAGGCTGCTCTTGCCCGACCCGGATTCGCCGACGATGGCGACGAACTCCCCGGGTCGGACGTGCAACGACACATCACGAAGTACCGTGGGTCCGTCTTCCTCGTAGCTGAATGTGACATGGTCGAGCCGCACCTCTCCTTGGATTCGGCGGATCGGAGCGACACTCGCCGATGTCCGGGCCTCGATGGCAGGGTCGAGCAGGGGCTTGACCTGTTGATACGCCGGAAACACGGAAGCGATGGCGCCGACCGAGCCGCCCATCCGGGTAATCGCGCTGAAGAAGGTCATCGAGGCAGCAAACACGGCTAGGAATGCGCCGACCTCGATGGGCCCGCCCGGGCGCAGCAAGACGACGGCGAACAGGCAGGCAGCGGCGAACATCGGCAGCGATCCGGTGACGGCGGTTGCCAATGCGTTCAAGCGTTCGACCTTGATCTCGGCTTGCTTCTTGTCGAGATAGCCGTGCACCCAGAAGGCGAAGACGGAACTCTCGGCGCCGGTGGCCCGCAGCTTCTCGATGCCGTTCACGAACTGGAACATGTTGCCCGCCAACGTTTGCTGCGCGTCGTGGTAGCGACGCTGCCAGGTGATCTGGCGGAACCCGAAGGTCGCCACGACGATCAGGCCGAGGAGTCCCAAGGCGAGGCTTGTCGTTGCCAAGGTCGCGTCGTATAGGAACAACAGGCCCAGGATAGGCAGCAGGAAGAGAATCGAACTGAGCGTGCCGGAGACGATGCCGGACAGGTTCTCGCGCAGTGCCTGTACCACGAATGCTCGTTGCGAGATCTCGCCGGTCTTGAATCCGCGGAGATCGTCGCGCTTGAGCCGCAGCAGACGGTCCCAGATGGCGGCCGTCACCCGGGCGGCACCGCGGCCTTCGAGGTGCAGCAAGGTCGTACTTTGCAGTAGCTGGACAAGCCCACCGACCACCGCGAGGAGTGTCAAGGTGGCAATCGCCAACCAGAGGAAGGCGTCGCTACGGGTGGGTACGAGCCAATCCACGACCACGGCGATCATGGCGGCCGGTGCAAAGGAGACTAGCCCTGCGATGAGTCCGCTGCAGGCGAAACGGATCGAATCGATGCCGATCCTGCTCGCGAACAGCCTCATCGCATCCGTGGCCTTGACCGGCCGGTCGGGGAGGGGGCGGATGAACATCCAAGCATACTTGTGCAGCTTGCGGGCCATGCGCCGGCTGACCGCGGTGGTCTTGCGGGTCGCGGGATCCCGCAAGCGGTAGCGTCCGAAACGTCCGGGCAGGAGTGCGATGGGGGATCCGTTTTCGTTGTCAAAGCCGAGGAGGGCGCAGTTGTCGCCTAACCACCAGCGCGTGACCGAATCGAGCCGGACGGCACGCGCGCGCACCCTCGAGCTGAATGCGATTTCGACAACCGGATCGCCGAGGTTGGCGTCGGGCTCGGCATCCGGGAACTGAAACTCGATCCCGTCGTACTCGCCTATTGCGCTCAGTGCTTCATGCAGTGCCGGTATCGCGGCGTCGGAGTCGGTCTGCTCGAACAATCGCCTGAGTTCGGTCCGGGCTCGTTCCTCGTGTCCGCGCCGCAGTGTCGAGCGGTCCATTTGAAGGTTGGCGTCGTCGACGACCGCGAGGAGCCGGTTCACCCGCTCGGCGTCGAGCAGGTGCCGGTGGAACTTGCCGAGGGCCTCCTCGAGCAATCCGTCCGCGTGGAGCTGCCCGGTCGAAGCGGCGGCGACACCATCCTGGGGTCCTGACACGGTCACCCAGCTTTGAAGGGTCAAGGGCAGCCAATCGGCCTCGTGATCGGTTGCATCGACCAAACCCACGTAGGAAGCTCCGCTGAGCCCGGACAACCAAACCACGCCGCCCCGTGCGGATACGACCTCGCCGGCTTGTAGTGTCGGAACATGACTTTGGGCGACAAGGGCATCTGCACGGGGCACGGGCATGATGTCTCGGGCAACCGAGTCCGTGAAGTCGGTGATCCACTGGTCGACTTGGGAAGCAACGGCGGATCCGGCGTCACCTTGGATTAGCTCGCCGACGGTGGTGGCTTCCAGGGAGAAGCCCGGCAAACCCTTGGCCCACAACTCCAGTTGTCCGTCGTCGCCCAAATCCAAGGGGTCGACGCCGAAGATCACCTGTCCCCCTGCGGCGCGCAGGACGTGCTTGTAGGGTGCGTGGACGATACCGTTGTCGACATGGACGAAGAACACGTCGACGGCCCCCGCCTCGACGCGCCAAGCGGAACCGTCGCCGGCTAGCGGGAAAGCGGCGCGATGCGTGTCTCGGCTTACGATGTCGTTCATATTGACCGAATCCGTCCGACGTTAGTCCTACTGGGAGGTCACCAGGTCGTGATAGAGGCCCGCCTTGTCGAGCATCAGTTCTTCGTGTTGGCCTCGCTGAACCGTCCTGCCCCGATCAAGGACGAGGATTTCGTCGCTGTCCCGAATCGTGCTCAGCCGGTGGGCCACGATCAGGCAAGCGCACCCGCGCCTACGCAGCGAGTCGTCGATGCGCGATTCGACCGAGGCATCGAGATCGCTGGTTGCCTCGTCGAGGATGATCAATGACGGCCGCGGCACGAGGGCACGCGCGATCTCCAGCCGTTGACGTTGCCCGCCGCTGAAGTTCTGGCCCCCTTCCTCGATCGTCGTGTCGTAGCCCAATGGCCGTTGGGCGATCTCGTCGTGGATATGCGCGTCCTGCGCGGCGTCGACGACCAAGGCGTCCGGGACGGTGGGATTCCACATCGTGAGGTTCTCCCGGACCGTGCCGGAAAAGAGATTGACGCGCTGGTTCACGTAGGCCACCGAGTCGATCGCCACTTCGCGCGGTATCTTGTCGCGCTCGTGGCCATCGAATAGGACCTGCCCGGTCCACGGTCGATAGATGCCGGCGATTAGCGACGCGACCGTGGATTTGCCGGACCCGCTCGGGCCGACCAGTGCCACCCGCTGCCCGGGTTCCAGGATGAGGTTGAAACCCTCGATGATCGGGTCGTGGTGAAGTCGGTAGCCGAAGGTGACGTCGCGCAGTTCCAGCCGGCCCGCGAGCCGGACCCGGCGACCGATACTAACGAGACGATTCGCTCCCCGCGTCTCGACGGTTTCTGTACCCGACCCGGGGTCCGCGTCCAGGACGTCCTGAACCCGCTGCAGGTCGGCTTCCAGGATCTGTATGAGACCGGTCGACTCGGCGTACTTGCCGATCGGCAGCAGAAAGCTGCCGATGACGAAGTAGGTGGCGACCACGTCGCCGATCGACATGTCGCCAGAGATGACGCGCATGCCGCCGATGCCGAGCACCACTGCTCCGCCCACCATGAGAAAGAACGGCGGCAGCGCGTTCGCGAACGCCCCGAGTTCGGCGGACCGCTGGCGGTAGCGCAGTTCCAGTGCCTGGTAGCCCGACAGGCGCGTGAAGAAGTCGCCCTCGGTACCGGATGCCCGGAGCGTATCGAGGTTCCGGAGCGCGGTGGCCCCGATGCCGGAGAGCATGCCTTGGCTGCGGCGCAGGCGGTAGTTCTCGTGCTTGGAGCGGTGGTAGAGGAAACGCACGACGACGACGTTCATGAGCGCCACGGCAAAGGCTGTTCCGGCAAGTACCCAGTCCTGCAGGGCGATCCAGACGAGGTAGATCAGGCTCATGGTCAGTTCGATGGCGAGTCGAGCCAACCGCGTGGTCGCCGTGTTAGCGATTCTGTCCAGCAGGCGGGCGCGGGAGGCCAGTTCGCCTGAGAATCGTTGTGCGAAGTACTCCATCGGGAGACGCAGCAAGGCGGACAGGAACCGCTCGGATTGGACCAACGCGATCCGCACGCTAACCGCGAGCAGAACACGCTGCTGTAGCCAGAGCAGCCCGAACATCGCGGTGGCGATGCCGAGCGCGCCGCCGACCACCCAGGTTGCCGACGGCGGCTCGGGACCAATGGCGGTATCCGTGAAGTAGCGAAGAAGCTCCGGCAAAGCCAGCGTGGGAACCGCCAACAGCAAACCCAGGACGAAGGCGACGCCGATCTGAGACCGATGTTCGCGCAGCCAGGGTAGCAACCGGGACCCTATCGTCAGGGGGCGTTTCGAGGACGAGAAGTCCGGGCCCGCTCGCGCTAGCAGCACGATGCCCATATACCGCTCCCGGAACGTCTGTTCGTCCAGCGAATAGTGGCCATTCGCCGGATCGTTGATGTAGTAGCGATTGTTCCCGAATCCCTCGAGCACCAGGAAGTGATTGAACTCCCAGAACAGGATCGCCGGCGCATCGAGTCTCTTCAGGTAGTCCGCCGAACGTTGCCACCCCGTTACTTCGAGTCCGTACCCTGCACCGGCGCGTTGAATGTCGGCCGCGGAACACCCGTCCCGGCTCACGCCGCACGCTTTGCAAAGCTCGTTCATGCCAACCCACCTCCCGAGGTGGGCAAGCAGGATCCCCAGACTGGCCGCGCCGCATTCGCTCGCTTGAATCTGCTGGAACAGCGGTGTTCGCGGAATCGGGCGCAGTCGATGCCAAAGGTCGGTGATTGGGTTCATGGCTCTCGGTCCGGCCTCGGCCTTGCGAACCCGAGGAGTAGTTCGACCGGTCGTTGGGTGCCGACGGGGATGCGAAGTCGGTAGTCCTCCTCCCCCGGCCCGGGTGGCACGAATACCGACGATGGGTCGTGTGCGATGGCGAGTTGCAGTGTCACCCGACTATCCGGACTCGCGGCCGCCGCCAGGGGATGAACGCTGTGGATCGTTCCCGACACGAAGGTGCCGGTGGCGTTGCTTCTCACCAGGAAGACTTTCGTCCCGGCAACCAACTGATCGGCATCGGAGGGAGGCACTTCGGCTTCGACCCGAATCAAGTTTCCGGGGCTAGGGTTTTGCTGTGCGGTCGCTGCGGGGGCGTCGACGATCCTTCCGGTCAACCAGAGACTGCGATCGACGGAGCCCAGCGTCAGCCACGCCACGACGCCGATTGCGAGTGCGCCCAGGGCGATGTTCACATGTCCTGAATGGGGGGTCGTGGATCGCGTCAGGGTGTCGATGGGCTCCAGTTCGGCGCGATTTCTCGAGGCTTCGTCATTGAACAACCGATTTCGGATGAGCCCGTAATCGTTTGGCGGCGCCTCGCCCGACGTCTCGGCGTTGGGCAGGCGCGTTAAACGCGCACGTTGGGGTCTAACCCAGGGTAAGCGCGCCGGGCCGGAGGCGGCGGCTAACTGCGTGCCCACGCCTGGCGCGCGCACAACGCCGGCCCGTCTTTGAGACGCTTTCAAGGAGGCGAATCGCCTTCAATTCGCCGCTAGCGGCGTTGTCGGTCGATGTTGACGATCACCACAACGATCGTCAAATCGGCGTGGTGCAAAGACGATGCGAGCGCCCCATAGCCGGGTCGGCGCTTCGCTACCGCTGTGCGCCGGCTCCGCCTCCGGCCCAGCGACCCCAACGTCGCGTTGGTAGTCTCGATACCGCGAAACGCCGACGACGCCAACGCCCAGGCGTGCGTAGCCAATCACGACCGGTGAAGCCGGCACCGGCCTAGTCGTGGAAGATCGGGTGGTTCTGCCAGTCGGTATCGCCGGAATTGCTGCCGGCGCTCAAATCGTCGACGCCTCCAATCCCCCCGCTGACGGCACGCATTTCATCCATCGTCAGTTGCGGGTTCGGCGGTAGCACGAGATGGGCAGTGGTCTTCGAGTCTTCGATGACCTTCAGCTTCATCCCGTCCGGAACAGCGAAACCGTACTCTTCCTTCAAGGTAGCTTCCGGTTCGGCCAACAAGCGGGTTCTGAAGTCCGGATCTTCACACGCTCTCGACAACAATTGTTCCAGTATTTCGGTTGCTCTCACTTCGGCACCTCCTGTGTCGGAAGCAGCAGAGGCACTGGCCAACGTACATCAAGCGTGCGCCGCGCACAAATTCGACCGTGTCTCAGTTTGAATGGACGCCCCGCTTCCTGTAGGTCTTTGGGCGGTTGGGTTTCCCGGCACGCGCGTTGATCAGGTCGACGAGCCAGGTCAAATCGCGAACATCGTCGTCGAGCCCTGCCGCCATCGCGGGCGTCACGGCCAGTGCCGGGTGTACGCGGCAGTAGTTGTAGTGGAGGGCGTAGAGGTTGATCATCGCGACGTGCTTCTCGAGCCGGCGCTTCTCCGGGTTCGAGGGCACATCGGGCATGCCGCTATCTGGTTTGGGTGTGTCGTCGCCGCGGTGAGGATTGTCAAGGAGATCACCCCCGGAGTCGTGGTTCCCTCGGAGACCGTCCGTCGATAGTTCGGGAGTCACCTTCAGCCTACGTCGCACGTCCGCGATGAATGCCGCGTTGGCCTTGCGGCTGTTGTCGCCCACCAGGCAGGACACGATCAACTTGCTGTTCATGTCGATCGCTGCGAACGTCCACGTATCTTCCGTGTCGCGCGGCGTGTTATTGGGTTGCTCTGCGGTCGGGTAGCTGAACGCCCAGGTCTGGCTGCACTCGATTCGGCGGCGATGGGGAATCCGCCGCACGTGTTCGTCGAGGTAGGCCTTCGCTGCCGCGCCGGCATCGTTTAGAAGCTTGGCGACGGTATTGATGCTGACACCGTCGGCGCGGCTAATCGAACGCATCGACGATCCTTCGACCAGCATGCCGAGTATCGCGGCGCGTTTGGCCGTTGGTAGACGATTCATCTGCGACTCTTAGGCGTTCGGGTTGCTACGCACCACCGATCACCCTATCCGTGTCTCGTCGTGGAGGACCCCATCGGGCAACGGCGGCAAGCAGCGTGACCCTGCTCGGACGTCTTCCGCTGGGCGGAACGGGGTGGGCCCTCACTCTTGGCGAGGCGGGGGTCTCTACGATTGTCTCGTTCGCCTCGCCGGTGGCGATCCTCATGCTGATGACCGCGTTCGCAATCACGGCGGGCGGACGCTTTTCGCCGTTCGGGCCTATGGGCATCGTCTAAGAGTCCTTTCTGGCTAGACGGCGCAGCGAAGTCACTGAACCAACTCCATGGTGGCCTTTACGTGAATGCCTTGAGCGTTTCGGCCCAATCTCCCCGCGCGTATGTTATCGGCTCCGGGCTTCCCGTGCTGAAGCCATGGAGTCCGGAGGTGGCGCGACGACTCACCGGCCAAACCGGTAGCGGAGCTTGACGAGCAGGGCCTCGCGTTGCGGCTCGCCGAAGGCACCGTCCAGGAGATCAAGGAAGCTCTTGTCGGTGGACGGTTCGAACAGCGACCCGCTGCGGTTGTAGACAACGAATAGATCGGACAGTGGCGCGATCTGCCAGCGGTAGCGAACCTGTACGGTCATCCTGCTGATGGCGAACCGGCCGGTTTCGGCGCTGCTCGGCACGAGGTCGCCGTTCGGGTCAATGGTCAACCGCGCCGTCCCGTTCGCCTTGATACCTGTCCATTCGGCCTGGAGCCGCAACTGTTGGCGCGCGGTGAAGAAGGCATCGAACTGCAGACGGGGCGACCACTGCTCGGTCTCGAATGCCTCGAAGTGCCGGCCGTGCTGCCAGAGTATCCAGGCATCGCGATCGATGTAGATGAAGCCGGACGAAAAGGTCAGCCGGGGGACCGGTCGCCAGGTGGCACTGATGTTCGCTTCCAAAAACCAGCCGCCCTCGGGTTCGGTGCGGGCACGACCGCCGATGAAGGAATAGAAACGCTTGGATGTGTCGCTTCCCCAGGTAGCCAGGATGCCGGCGTCGCGTTTCACGCGGTAGTCGCCGTTGCCGCGGCTGTTTCGATCGTCCCAGTGCCCGGGGCTGAAGATGCCTCGCAGGGTGGCGCGGGTATTGTTTTGGAACGACCAGTGCCTGGCGACGTCGACGAGACTGCCGATCCGACGACCGTTGCCGTTGAAGTCGGCAAACGTCGAGAACTGGGTAAACACCTCGCGGAAACGTTCCGATTGGTGATCTTGGCGTTCGAAGCTATACGAAACGCCGCGGAAGTCGTTGCGCCAAATGTAACCGGCGTCGTTGAGGTCGAGTTCGTCGTCGTAGTAGTCCATACGGAATACGTGCGTATCGCCTCGCTGGGGGGCCCATCGGAGCTGGCCGAGCGCACCGGCTCCGTTGCCGTCCGGCACGTCGCTCAAGAACAGCCGCCCATCCCAGGTCCATTTGGCATCCACGGTGCGGTAGTGCCCATCGATGCCGTGCGTGACGGCCCGCCGGGTGGGGTGATCGACCCGGGTCCCCGTCCAGCCGATGGCGCGGCGAGTGCCGCCGGCCGTACTTTCGTGCTGCAAACGCAGTACGCCGAATGTGCGGCCGGCGGCGTCGATGCTGCCCTGGGCGTTGCGCAGTGTCAGCTTCGTGTCTTCCTCCGCGACACCCAACGCGCCCCATCGCCAATTGCCAAGTTGGCCGATTCCCTTGGCGGCGAAGAGAAGGTCCACGGGTTTGCCGGTGTCGTAGGGGTCGAAGGCGACGCCGGGCTCAAAGTCCGGGCCGCCGCGCCGGGAACCGACCGATGAGCCGATGCGTCGCGTGTGAAGCAGGTTCGGACCGAACACGCTGCTGCGGAAGACCTCCTGGTTTTCGGTGAAGAACAAGCGCTTCTCCTCGAAGAACGTCTCGTAGGCGGAGAGGTTGACGATGATGTCGTCGGCCTCGACCTGGCCGAAATCGGGATTCACGGCGGCGTTGAGGAGAAACGCCGTCGACGGACGCCAGAAGACGTCGACGCCAGTCTTTTGCTCCCGGTGGCCGCGGGCGATATCGCTCAAGTGCGTGGCATAGGGGAAGACGCTGACTTGCTGGCGTGGCGCGACGCCGTCGAAGGTCATCGGCTGAAACGCGGAAATGAACTTCGGCTGGATCCACGACAGGCCGGGCCATGCCCAGCGTTCATTGATCGCGGCGAGGTCGCGGGTGATCAAGAGCCCCATTCGACGCTCCCCGTCGTCCACCGCCGGCATGTCGATCATTGACCACGGCAGGAACATCTCGACCGTCCAGCCATCTTCGGACTCGCTGGTTTCGCCGCGCCAGGGGCCGTCCCAATTGCTGCTGAAACGGCGCTCGGGCATGAGATGACCGTCGGCAAGGGTGCCCCCGAGGACGACCATGAACCAGTACCCGTAGCGCCCGTCTCCGGAACTGTCGATCATGACCTGGTAGGCATCGCCCGTTCCCCAGCCGTCGCGACCGGCGAGTCTTGGGGTCAGCGAATCCGACGGCTGCTCGTTCCAAGCGCCGAAGTACATGCCTTGTTCGGTGTGGAAGATGAACGTCTGGGTCCGATAGCGACCGGTGCCGCCCTTGTCGGGCCGGATGAGCGTCATGCGGTCGTACGCGGGCACTCGCGCCCATATCGCGTCGTCGAGTTTGCCGTCGAGACGGATGGCGGCCTCGGCTTCCGAGAAGCGGGGGATGGCGAGCGGTGCATCCACCTCGGCGGTGCCGCCGCCGAGATGAAGCACACTGCCGGTGATCGATCGTTCGGCCGCGCCGATGCCGCCAACCAATCCGGCGACGCATATTGCGACCAACCACAACGGACATCGCCGAGGGTGTTCCACCATGGTCTTGAGCATAGCGCGCTTGCGGGCACGTTGACCGATGGGACAGTGGCCTGCGGGCGGCCTGCGGGCGAGGACCCAACACCGATACGCCGATCGCGTATGCTTCTTGGATTCATCATCCGGAGACGCGCGCGAATGATCGCCAGACGCAACATCGGCGGTACCGACATAGAGGTCACCGAACTGAGCTTTGGCGGAGCGCCGCTGGGGGCTGTGGGAGACCGCATCACCGACGATGAGGCGGCCGCCATCATGCATCGCGCCCGGGACGGCGGCATCCGCTATTTCGACACGGCACCCCTTTACGGACACGGTCTGAGCGAAAAGCGCGTGGGCCGTGTGCTGCGCGAACTGCCCCGGGACGACTTCGTATTGTCCACCAAGGTGGGACGATTGCTGGTGCCGCAGTCCGAGGGCGAGCGTTTCGAGGGGATGCGCGACGCCGAACCCGTGGCCATCCGCTACGACTACTCCTTCGACGCCGTCAGGCGTTCCCTCGAAGCAAGCCTCGAGCGGCTAGGCTTGGACCGGGTCGATATCCTGCTCTGCCACGACATCGATATCTGGACCCACGGCGACGCCCAGCCGGGAATCTTCGAGGCGGCGAAGAAAGGTGCGCTGCCGGCCCTGAGGGAACTCCGCGATCAGGGCGTCGTGCGGGCCATCGGCCTCGGTGTCAACGAATGGCGGGTATGCAGCCAGGTGATGGACCTGATGGAGGTGGACTGCTTCCTGCTGGCGGGCCGCTTCACGCTGCTGGAACAGGAGCCCTTGGACGAGTTTCTGCCCAAGTGCCTGGAACATCACGTGTCGATCATCATCGGCGGGCCGTACAACTCCGGCATCCTCGCGACGGACGACCGACGTCGTGCCACCTACGACTACAAGCCGGCACCGGAACACCTGTGGCAGAAAGCCCAGGCCATACGAAGGATGTGCGAGTCCCACGGTGTCGACCCGCGTGCCGCCGCGTTGCAGTACCCGTTGCGACACCCGGCGGTCGCGGCGGTGATCCCGGGGGTTAGGGCGATGGACGAAGTGGAAACGAACCTCGATCTCTTCGCGACCGAGATACCCGACGCGCTCTGGCGAGACCTGGCCGACGCAGATCTGGCACGGGGAATCGACTGACATGCCACGGGCAGTGATCGGATTCGTGGTGGGCGGCGTTCTCGGGGCGGGATTCGGTTTCGCGGCGGGGATCCTGGTGTTCCCCTATCTGTTCCCGCCGCCGGAAGTGAACGAACCGCTGATCGACCGGGCGGAGCGCGAGGTCGTGGCGCAGGCCACGTTCATTCACGCGAATCCCTCGGATCCGATCCACTACGGGCGCGGTAGGGCGACCCTATACGACGATCTCGTTCGCCTGGAGGCGGACTTCGAAGTCGGCCCGGGACCGAAGTTCCACGTCTACCTGGTGCCACTTGCCGAGGTCACGCCCCAAACGGAGGTAGAACGGACGATGTTCGTGGACCTGGGCCGACTCAAATCGTTTGCAGGTAGCCAGAACTACGCGATTCCCGAGGGCATTGATCTTGCCGACTTCGGTTCCGTCGTCATCTGGTGCGAACAGTTCAATGTCTTGATCTCGCCGGCGACGATCTCGCTGGTGGGCTCGGCGAAATAGGACCAGCCGGGCGTCAACCGCCGTCGATCGCCTCGCGAAGAATGGCGACGGTTTCCGCCGGCCCCGTCACGAGTCGGGCGTCGAGACCTGCGGCCTTGCCGCCTGCCACGTTGTCCGCATTGTCGTCCACGAACAGGATATCGGCTGGCGCGACACCCATGTCGTGGGCGACGGCGAGATACGAGTCGACGTCCGGTTTCCTGAGGCCGATCTCCCAGGACGCATAGATTTTCCGCACCGGGTCGAGCGCACTCTCGAATCTCGATTGCCAGGATTCCTGGTGCACCGCGTTCGTGTTCGAGAAGACGTAGAGCGGCAGCGCCGACGCGACTTCCGGCAGTAGTCCGGCGACGTCCTCGAAGAGATCGCGCAGCAATTCGTTCCAGCCCGTTCGCCACTGCGGACGGGTCAGCGAGATGCCGAGGCGTCGGGAAAGGCCGTCGAGGTATTCGTCGAAGTCAATCGCGCCCACCTCGAATGCCTTGTAGGCGTCGTCGACGGTCCAACGGGCGGCGATCGCGCTGATGTCGACCCCGGCTGCCCGGGCCCACGAATCGAAGCAGGCGCGAGGGTCGATGTCCATGATGACGCCGCCGAGGTCGAGCAACACGGCATGCGGACGGGACGCCTCGGAGAGCGCGTTGGCGCGACTTGCCATGTGCCGGTGTTCCCCGATGCCCATTCGAGAGCGACGTATCATAGTGCTCGAACCACAAACAATCAGTCGGGTCGAATCAAAGACATGCACCAGGATCGCTTCGGCCAGCGGATCACGTCGCAATCGGCGCGGGCAGTCGAACTCTACGACGACGCGGTTGATTTGATGTTCAGCCTGCAGCCGGGCGGTGGGGCCTTGATCGACGAAGCGCTGGAACTCGATCCTTCGTTCGCGTTGGGGCATTGCGCCAAGGCCCGGGCATTGGCGGGCAAGGGCGACAACGCCCAGGCGCGGGACCATGCGGGCCGCGGCCGGGATCTCGCGGCACGTCTGCCGGAACGCGAGCGCGGTCACGCCGAGATCGTCTCCCTCGTATTCCACGGCGAATCCATGGCGGCGCTTGAACGGGTGCGCGATCATGCATCGGCGTATCCACGCGATGCCGTACCGCTATCGTTCGCGCTGGGTGTCTACGGACTGTTCGGTTTCGGCGGCTTCAACGACTTCCGCGAGCGTCAAGTCGAACTCCTGGAAACCGTCGCAGGTGCCTACGGTCAGGACGATTGGTGGTTCCTCGCGTCGTACGGCTGGGCGCTGGTCGAGGTGGGGAGAAGCGACGAAGGCGTCCCGTTGCTCGACCGTGCGCTAACGTTGCGACCCGACAACGCCAATGCCGCACATGGCCGAGCACACGGCTTCTATGAACAGGGCGCGGCGGAGGAGGGCGAAGCGTTCATCGAGGCGTGGCTGCCCGGTTACGACCGCAGCGCCATTCTGCATGCGCACCTGGCTTGGCATCAGGCGCTGTTCGCGTTGCAGCGGGGCGAGACGGAACGCGCTCGGGTGATCTACGAGGACAGCATCCGACCCGCGGTGTCCCAGACCTTGCCCATGTTCACGATGATCGATTGCGCATCGTTCCTTCTACGGGCCGCGATTGCCGGCTGGGACTGCGACGGGGAACGGTGGGAAGAGGTTCTTCACTTTGTCGAAGAGCGGTTCTCCAAGCCCGGCATTCCGTTCGTCAACACGCACCTCGCCATGGCCTATGCGGGCGTCGAAGATCACGAAGCGCTCACAAGCCTTCAACAGGGGGTCGCGACGCTGCTCGACGAAGGCAAGCAGCCGTCGGGGTCCGTGGTCGCGGACCTGTGTTCGGGAATCGCGGCGTATTGCGGCGGCCGGTACCGAGATGCCGCCGAAGTCCTTCGTCGGGCAATCCCGGAATTGGCGCGGCTCGGCGGCAGCA
>JAGWBM010000082.1 GCA_021295895.1 Pseudomonadales bacterium | reverse complement strand
CCGCCCGCCGTGCCCATTGGATGGCCACCTGCGTGAATCCGTAGGCGTCCTGGTATTCGTGGGCGTTGGCCGGCTTGCCGTCGACGATGCCGATGGCGTATTCCTCCGCCGCTTCTGCGACCAACCGGACGATGACTTCGGCGGCAAGTCGTGGCGAAACATCGACGACCGCTTCGTTGTCGGCAATCGTGGCAAGCAGTTCGGTATAGCGCTGGGCGACCTCGTCTTCGTCGCCCGCGGCGACGGCTGCCGCGTGGGCATCGAGTTGCGCCGCGAATCCCGCGCTTCCCCGGGCCGCAAACTCCGTTGCCATGGGTGCGTACAATTCGTCGGTGGGGTGCTTCGAGTGGGTGCCTGCGGCCATCGTTTCGCCGTGTTCGAACAACGCGTTGCCGACGAAGAGATGGCCCCGCATCAGACCTAAGCGATAGAGATAGGTCGCATCGTCGAGTTGGGGGGCGGGCACCTCGACGGGCGCGGTGGTTGATGTCCCTTCGGGCGCCGACGGCGCATCGCCGACGCCGCACCCGGCGAGCAGTGCACAGGCCGCGGCGAAACAGCGCCGGTTGACGCTCACCGCCACCCCGCCCGGTCGTAGGTCTTGACGGCCAGTGCCTGGTTGGCCCCTAGCACGGCCGCGTTGACGGCATCCTCCTCGAACTCTCCGAGCGACGCGATGGGCCCGGATGCGGGCCCGACGACGGGGTATTCGTTGTTCCCTTCGGCGAACAATGTCTGTGCGTCGTCGCCGGTTAGGTATTCGAGGAACATTACGGCGTTGTCCCGGTGGGGCGCGTACCTGGTGACGCCGGCACCGCTGATGTTGACGTGGGTACCTCGGCCTTCCTGGTTGGGGAACAGAATGCCCAAACCCTCGACCACTGCCCGTTCCTGCGCATCGTCGGAACCCAGCAGTCGACCGATGTAGTACGTGTTGGCGATGCTCACCCCGCACTCGCCGGTGGCCACGGCGCGAAGTTGGGCGGTGTCGTTGCCCTGCGGCTCACGGCGGAAGTTCGCCACCACGCCGCTTGCCCACTCGTCGGCGCTACCCTCGCCGTTGTGCTCGATGAGCGAACCGAGAAGGGACAGGTTGTAGATGTTGCCCGACGATCGCATGCAGATCGTGCCGCCGAGCCTCGGGTCGGCGAGATCCTCGTAGCGGGACACGCCCTCCGGCAATCCCCGGGCCTTGTTGTAGACGATGACGCGTGCGCGCTTGGACAACCCGAACCAGTGGCCTTCCGGGTCGCGAAGGTGCGCGGGAATCCTCGCCTTCAGTACCGTTGATTCGACCGGCTGAAAGACGCCCGCCTGTTCTGCCCGCCAAAGCCGTCCGGCGTCCACGGTGATCAGCAAATCGGCAGGGGAGAACTCGGCCTCGTTGACGATACGCTCGATCAGGCCGTCGCTGGCACCCTCGATCAGGTTGACGCGAATGCCCGCCTGTTCCTCGAAACGCTCGTAGAGGGCGAGGTCCGTGTCGTAGTGCCGAGCGGAATAGACGTTGACGACGTTGCCGTCGTCTGCGGTGGTCGCCGCGGCCACGAGTATGAGACTTGAAGCCAAGAGCCGAGTAGGGAACATAGCGAAACGCACATGCAAACGAATATCATTTGCGATTGTAAACGAATGTGTCGCTTTGGTTAAACCCCGCCGTCACGAAGTCGCCGACGCCAAACGTTGGGCGGTCGGTCGTGCTGGCGCGCAGTGTCTCGCCACCGTGCTCGACGAAGACCGTGTACCGGTCACCGAGGAACCTGACGTCGACGACCCGGGGTCCTTGGCTCGCAGGACTCAGCACCACGTCGTTGGGCCGCACCACGACGTCCACGGGCCCGTCGATGTGGTTAGCCTGCCACGGCAGGTCGCCGAACGTGGTGGCGATGACGCCGTCGTGCAGGGTGCCGCGAACGTGCTGCGCTTGGCCGAACAGTGCGGCAACCGTCTTGTGCGCGGGACGGTGCCAGATTTCACTCGGACTCCCGGCCTGGACGATGTGACCGTCTTCGAGGATGGCGATGTGGTCGGCGAGTTCCAGGGCTTCCTCGGGGTCGTGGGTGACGAGCAGGGTGATGCCGCCCGTGGTGCGCAGCGCCCGCCGGGCATCTTCCCGGAGCGTGCGCCGCAAGGTCGCGTCCACGTTGGCGAAGGGTTCGTCGAGCAGGATCGCCCGCGGCATTGGCGCCAATGCCCTCGCCAGGGCGACCCGCTGCTGTTGACCGCCCGAGAGCGTGTCGGGATAGCGTTCGGCAAGCCCGGCGAGACCGACCGCGGCCATGCTCGTCTCGGCCGTCCGGCGGCGTTCCGAGGAAGGCATTGCGCGCAGGCCGAACTCGACGTTGGCGCGCACGGTCATGTGCGGAAACAGCACATGGTCCTGAAACACGAGGCCGATCGGCCGGCGCTCGGGTGGGGGCTCGTGGCCGGGTCCGGCCAGCATCTCGTCGTCGAGCAGGATCGTTCCCGACTGCAGCCGCTCCAAGCCGGCCGCCAGGCGAAGCAGCGTACTCTTGCCGCTACCCGACGGACCGAGCAGGCAGGTGATCTCGCCCGCCCGCGCGGACAACGTCACGTCGTGAAGCACCGGGTCTTCGCGGTAGCGGTGGCTGACCTGATCGAACTGGAGGGCCATTCGGGCCGAGTATACGCACGCTCGGTGGCGCGGCGATGCCGCGAGGTAGCGCAGCGCCGTGGGACAATAGGGCAATGAACCGTCTGTGGACCGCCGTCTCGTGGCTCGTCGCCGCGTTGGTCGGGATTCCCATCATCGTTGTGGCCGGGGCGCTGTTCGCGCCCGAGAGCGCGTCCTGGGCGCATCTGCGGGACACGGTACTCCTCGACTACGTGATCAACACCGTCGCACTTGCGCTTGCCGTCGGCGTGCTGTCCGCGGTCATCGGGGTCGCCACGGCTTGGGTGGTGGCGACCCGGGATTTCCCCGGCAGGCGGATTCTGTCCTGGGCGCTCGTGCTGCCGCTGGCCGCCCCGGCCTATGTCGTCGCCTACGTCTACACGGATCTGCTGGAGTTCGCCGGTCCGGTGCAGAGCGCCCTGCGCGTCGCGACCGGCTGGGCCGCGGGGGACTACTGGTTCCCGCCGATTCGTTCGCTCACCGGCGCGGCGCTGGTGTTGAGCCTGGTGCTCTACCCCTACGTCTACCTCTTGGCGCGGACGGCGTTCGAAGTCCAGGCAGCCTCGTTGTTCGAGGCGGCGCGCGTGTTGGGGGCACGCCCTCGGCGGGCGTTTTTTGCCGTGGCGCTTCCGGCGGCCCGCCCGGTGATCGCTGGCGGCGTCGCCCTGGCGATGATGGAGACGGTGGCCGACTACGGGGTGGTCGACTACTTCGGCGTATCGACGTTCACGACGGGCATATTCCGAACCTGGTTCGCCCTCGGCGACCGGGCGGCGGCGCTTGAACTGGCCGCCTGGCTCTTCGTTCTCGCGCTGCTGCTGGTACTCGCCGAGTCTGCCGCGCGACGCGGGCGGTACAGCAATCCCGTCGCGAGGGATGTCGCCGCGCCGCTGCACGCCCTCAAGGGTCGTCGGGCGGCCATGGCAACGTTCGGCTGTTCGCTCCCGCTGGTGTTCGGATTTGTCGTGCCGGTTGTGGTCTTGGTACGCCATGCCGTCGCGCAGGGCGATCCCTTGCTGGGCCACGGTTTCGGCGGTTTCGTCGCCAACAGCTTCACCGTGGCCGCTGCGGCCGCTATTCTCGCGACCGCGCTGGCGGTCGGTCTGGCCTACAGCGAGCGCCTCAACGCGGCGCGACCCACGCGCCTCGCCATACGCACGGCGACGCTGGGCTACGCGTTGCCCGGTACCGTTGTCGCGGTTGGCGTGCTGGTGCCGTTGGCCCTGTTGGACAAGACGATAGCCCGGTTCCTCGCCGGCTTCGGTGTCGACGTGGGCCTCATCCTGACCGGCACGACTGCGGCCTTGGTATTCGCCTACGTCGCACGATTCCTGACGGTCGCCTACAACGCCTGCCACGGCGGCATGGAGAAAGTGCACCGGAATCTGGACGCCGCGGCGCGGACGCTGGGCGCCGCCCCCCGGCGCGTGCTTACCGCCGTACACTTCCCCCTGACCCGGGCGGCGGTTGCGAGCGCGGGGCTGTTGGTGTTCATCGACGTGATGAAGGAATTGCCGGCGACGTTGATCCTGCGCCCGTTCAACTTCGAGACGTTGGCGACGCGGGTCTACCGGTTGGCATCGGACGAACGATTGGCGGAAGCGTCCACCGCCGCGCTGGCCATCGTCATGGTCGGCGTCGTGCCGGTGGTGCTGCTCGGCCTCTCGGCAGTCCGCCGGCGAAAGGACGTTGAATGAAGAACCCGGTAGTGTAGGAACGACGGAATGGACATCCAAACCCGCAGGGCGCTGGAAACCGGCGACCTAAGAGACCTCAGGACACTTCTACTTGCCCGGGCAGTGAAGTCACGGGCGCAGATCGGGCTCGGCCCGGAGTCGAAACTGACGACCCTGCAACTCGCGGCGCTGCACGACGAGGAGGCGGCCAATGCACTCTTGGATCGGGGCGTCGAATGCGACCTGCACAGCGCCTGTGCGCTCGGCAAGACCAAACGGATCAAGGCGGCAACACAAGCCGAACTGGACGTGCTTGCCGAATGGCTGACGCCGATGGGATTCGCCCTGGTCTGCGCCCGGTTGGATGCCGTCCGGGCTTTGCTCAAGGTCGGCGACGACCCGAATCGGCCGCTGCCTCGGATCGGGTTCTTCGTTTGGGAACTCGAGGCGATGACAAGCGGCCACGGTCTCTGGCTGCCCATCCACTCGGCGTGCGTGCACGGCTATGCCGAGCAAGCGCACCGGATCGTCGACACGCTGATCGGCGCCGGTGGCAGGGTCGACTCGCCGAGCCCGCTCGGTGCGCAACCCATCCACTTGGCGGCAATCTACGGTTGGCTGCCCGTGCTCTCGACGCTCTTGGACAACGGCGCGGATGTCGATGCCCGCACCCGGCCTACGGCGCAGGCCATCTGGCAGTTGTCCGCCCCGGCCAAGGCGCGACCTGCGGATCGTCAGACGCCGCTGATGGTTGCCGCCCAGGAGGGCGCGTCCGCCGCCGGAAGGCTGCTCCTCGAACGCGGCGCGACGGTGGGATTGCGCGACAGTTCCGGGGCGACCGCGTTGCACGCCGCGGCAAGCCCCTGGTGGAGCGAGAACACCGAGTTCGTTGCCCTGCTCCTCGAAGCCGGAGCCGACCCTGCCGCCCGCAATACCCGGGATCGCACACCCCGCGACCTGGCCATGGCGGCGGGCCATTCGGCGACGGCCGAGTTGCTCGGGCAATGAGCCGATAGCAGACGACTGTTAACATCGCCCCATGTTTGCCGAATCGATGCCAACCGAACTCCGTCGACTGAACTTCGACAACCGGTTTGCCATGGAACTGCCGGGAGACGCGGAAACCGGGAACTTCCGACGTCAGGTGGGTGCGGCCTGTTATTCGAGGGTCGCGCCGACGCCGGTCAGCACACCGAAACTGGTGGCGTGGTCCCCCGAAGCCGCAGCCTTGCTCGACCTCCCTGCCGAGGTCGACGGGAGCGGATTGTTCGCCGAGGTGTTCGCCGGCAACCGCGTGCTCGATGGCATGGACCCCATCGCCACCTGCTATGGCGGCCATCAGTTCGGCAACTGGGCGGGTCAGCTCGGCGATGGTCGCGCGATCAACCTAGGTGAAGTCCTGAATCGGCGCGGTGAACGCTGGACTGTGCAATTGAAAGGGGCGGGGCCGACGCCCTACTCCCGGATGGCGGATGGACTCGCCGTGTTGCGGTCGTCATTGCGCGAGTTCGTGTGCAGCGAAGCCATGTTCCATCTGGGCGTGCCCACTACGCGGGCATTGTCGCTGGTGCTGACCGGCGACGAGGTGGTTCGGGACATCCTCTACGACGGCCATCCGGCACCGGAACCCGGAGCCGTGGTCTGCCGCATCGCACCGTCCTTCACGCGGTTCGGCCACTTCGAGATCCTGGCGTCGCGACGGGAAACGGACCTGCTTCGCCGCCTGGTGGACTTCACGATCGAGACGGACTTCCCGGAACTCGCGGACGAAGGCGACCCGAAGAAGCGAACGCTGGCTTGGTTTCGGGAGGTCTCGGACCGCACCGCGGACATGATCGTGCACTGGATGCGTGTTGGGTTCGTGCACGGCGTCATGAATACCGACAACATGTCGGTGCTTGGACTCACCATCGACTACGGCCCCTACGGATGGCTCGAAGGCTACGATCCGACGTGGACGCCCAATACGACGGATGCCTCGACGCGGCGCTACCGGTTCGGTGCCCAACCGGCCGTTGCGCAGTGGAACCTGATGCAACTGGCCAGGGCGATCTACCCGGTGATCGAGGACGCCGATCTCTTGAACGAGGTCTTGAACGGCTTCGCCGCGCGCTACACCGAGGGGTCGGGGGCGATGGTCGCGGCGAAACTCGGCTTCCGGGAGTACCTGCCGAGCGACGAGCAACTCAGTACCGAACTGTTCGAACTGCTCGGCGCCGTGGAGACGGACATGACGTTGTTCTTCCGAAACCTGGCGTCGGTCGACCTCGAACGTCCGACGATGGATCCGCTCATGGACGCCTACTACGAACCCGCCGCGTTGTCGCCCGCCCTGCGCGAACGAACGATGGCCTGGTTGACGACCTACGCACAACGCCTTGGGGCGGACGGCTGGCCGGAACGCGTGGCGGCGATGAACGCGGCGAACCCCCGCTTCGTGCCCCGCAACTACCTGGCGCAGATCGCCATCGACGACGTCGAGCGCGGCGAGTTCTCGACGCTCCACGAGTTGATGGACGTCTTACGCAATCCCTACGACGAGCAACCGGGTAAGGAGCGCTTCGCCGAGAAACGGCCGGAATGGGCACGAAACCGGGCCGGGTGCTCGATGTTATCGTGCAGTTCGTGAGCGCTTCGAACATGATGCGGGACACATTCGCCATCGTATTGGTCGCGGGGGCGGCTACGGCGTCCTGCTCGGATGAGGTGGCGCCCGATGGAACGACGGAATCGCCAATGGCACGGATGATCGACGAAATCCAGATGGATGCCCGCAGGACCGAGTCCTACACGGGTATCGATCGAATAGGCGAGGCGGTTGTCGGCGCGTTACGCGCCACGTTGCGCGAGGAGTTCGTGCCGCCGCGCAACCGGTCGCTGGCCTACGCCAATCACCCCCTGCCGATCGGCCATGGTCAGACCATCTCGCAGCCGTTCATCGTCGCCATCATGACCGAAGTGCTGAAGGTCGAACGGCACCACAAGGTACTCGAGATCGGCACCGGCTCCGGCTACCAGGCGGCGGTGCTCTCGCACCTGGCGGCGGAGGTCTACACCATCGAGATCGTTCCCGAACTCGCCGAGACGGCGAGAAAACGGTTGCAGCGACTCGGCTACGACAACGTCTTCGTCCGTGCCGGGGACGGCTGGTACGGCTGGCCGGACCACGCCCCGTTCGACGGCGTGATCATCACCGCCGTCAGCGACGAAATTCCGCCCGCCCTGGTCGAACAGCTATCGGACGACGGGCTCCTGGTCATGCCGCTCGGCGACGACGACGGATTCCAGGAACTGATCGTCTATTCGAAACGAACCGGCGTTACGACGCCCTTGTTTCCCGTTCGGTTCGTGCCGTTGACAGGGGATCACTGACACGACGAGGGTTGACGCCGGCCGGCTGATTGTCGCGCCCCGGCCGCCCCGGTTTCCGCCTAGGGCGTTTCCGACTCTCCCGGTACCGCCTCGGATTCCTCAGACTGGCCATCGCCTCGGCCGTCTCCGGACGCCTCAGGATCGCCGTCCGCCGCGACGACACGGCAGCCGTTCGAGTGTTCCGCGCAGAATCCGATGGCGGCTTCCTCGGCCTCCGGGCGACTGCGACGATGG
>JAGWBM010000081.1:14076-14603 GCA_021295895.1 Pseudomonadales bacterium | reverse complement strand
GGAGCATGCCGAGGGATAGCGAGGGATAGCCAACAACAGGTGACACGCCGCCATCGGCGGCGGGGAGGTCTCCAACCGTTTGTGGCCCGGCAGGACGGGAAGGCGGATGGGACGCCACACGCGGGCTGTACGTGTCGTCGATGCTGCGGGTGCCGTCGAGTCGGCGGGCACGATACCGCGACTTGGCAACCTTCGCGCAGGATCTCAACTGCAGCGACTCTCGCGACAACGGACTCGTTTGGCACCTTGGTCCCGTTTCGGAGACAGGCGAGCGGGGCGCGCGGTCGCGATGAACATCTCGGGTGGAGATCGCGTGAGCGTGTGTCGTTTTCGTGCAACGGGCGGACTGGTCGCCGGGACGGCGGAGCGCAACATCGTGGTCCGATGCGGATGATCGTGACACAGTAGAGGACCGCGTTGCGGGAGTAGGCAAGCGATCAGGTTGTGGTGTAAGAAACTCTCGCATTCGACCGATGCTTGCGATCGGTCGGTGCTGAGCGGAATCGCGGGTACCAATCCGGTCATCC
>JAGWBM010000081.1:8050-14034 GCA_021295895.1 Pseudomonadales bacterium | reverse complement strand
GTCGCGGGCGGCGGGTCCCTTTGACCAGTGGAACGTCTGCAACGCCTCGTGGGCGCCTCCCGTTTTGGTCAGACGGGGTGCTGTGGATCGAAGCGAACCGCTGGGTTTCCTGCGGTCTGCGGCGATCGCCGGCCCTTTTGAGGCCGTCTCCCGTTCCGGTCAGCCGGGGTTGCTGGGGACTCGATGCTGGTCGCTGGATCACCCGCGGCGAGCTGTGAATCGATGGTTCCGTTCGGAACTTCTCCGGGGACTCCATGTCCGGGTTGCAGATCCCGGCGTCTGACGACCTCCGAAGAGGATCGGTTTTGAGGTTGTGGCTGTACTCCGGCGTATAGCCAGTGACCACGCCTCCGTCGACTCCGGCCATCGCGCTGGCGGAGGTGCTCCTTCGCCGTACAGTCGAGGTAGGAAAGCGACCAACTCCCGAATGTCTTCAGCCGTTGGCTGGTGTTCCTTCACGACACGTACCCTCCGCGGTCAGATATCTGCTCCATGGTGTCGTGATCCGCTCCCCACCGGCCCCCGCATGCCGCCTCTGAGATCACGCAGCCAAAATGCGGTGGCCGTCTCTCCGACCAGTCACACCACTGGGCAGGTGTCGCAGGTACTAGACGTTGACTACGCGAGTACCTAACCATTTTGACGAAGTTCGTTCCTCAGGGGTAGCCATAGCCATTGGCAGTCGACTCCGTCCACCCATCAACCTACCAACCGTGGCGCACCACGGCAACGACAAGACTCGGGCCGACACCCTACCCGACGTCGTGCCCTCCGCCGTTTCCACGCAACGAAGGTTCCCTGATTTCGGCCGTAGCGCTCAAGAATGCAGCAGAACGTACCACCCGTTCTGGGCACAACAACGCCCCCCCTAATGGGCTACCGGCGCGGGTGACCATAGTCGCCCAGTGGCCGTTCCATTCGCTTGTTTACACCTCATCTTCCACCTAATGGATGGTTGTGGAACAACACGACCGCCGCGGCGTTGTAGCGCAGGCAGCACTTGGCCACCTCGCGCGGGTAGACCATCGCCCGGTCAATGGATCCGAGGAAGATGTCCTCGACGCCAAGCAGGCGATGCCGAGTGTCGAGCAGCACGGCCCCGAAAATCTCCCGCTCCTGGCCTGCGAGGTGCATGCCGAGGTAGCGCCGAACTTCGTCCGAGCTCGACACCACCGGCGCGTTCCTCAGCTTCACGAGCTCGGCGCGTTCAAGCAATTCGCGAATGGCGAGTAGTGCGGCGACCTTTGCATCGCCCAAGCCCGGTACCGCGAGCAGCGACTCCGCCCTGCCCGATAGCACGCCCAGCACCCCCCCGAAGCGGCGTAGTAGCGCGTGCGCCAGGTTCACCGCGTCCGCCCTGCCGTTGCCGGTGCGCAGCACGAGCGCAACAAGCTCCGCATCAGTCAGGCAGGCCGGCCCCGACATCAGCAGGCGCTCGCGGGGCCGTTCATCGACCGCAAATTCGACCGTGTGAAACCCGTGGGCTTCGCGGTCGCCCCGAGAATTCGCTTCGCGAGTTCTCCCCGCGGCGAGGACATGCTCACCGCCAGCCGCCAAACGACGGGTTTGTTTCATGGAGACGCTTGTGCCACGTGTTCCGCACAACCCTCGCAATCGAACCTTCGAGACCGCGCGTGGTATCGTAGGCGCTTAATCACCAAGCCCGTGGCGACGGCCAAGACAGTCGTGCCAGGACCATGCAAACCGACAACCACGCCAGTCGTATCCTACTGGGCATCAGCGGCGGCATCGCTGCGTACAAGGCCCCGTTGCTTGTAAGAAATCTGCGCACGCGGGGCGCAGACGTTGTCCCTGTCTTGACGCAGAACGCGTCCCGATTTGTTACCGAGACGGCTTTGCAGGCCGTGGCCGACAACCGTCCCCGCACCGAACTCTGGGACGCCGAAGCCGAGGCGGCAATGGGACACATCGAGTTGGCCCGTTGGGCGGACGCCGTGGTGATCGCCCCCGCGACCGCGAACCTCATCGCACGCCTTGCCAACGGCATCGCCGACGATCTGTTGACCACCTTGTACCTGGCAACCACCGCACCGGTCTTCATCGCCCCTGCGATGAACGTCAAGATGTGGGAGCACGCTGCGACCCAGCGCAATATCCAGCGTCTGCGCGACGACGGTGTAACCGTCCTCGGGCCGGCTCACGGCGAACAGGCTTGCGGCGAGTTCGGACCGGGACGAATGATCGAACCGCAGGAGATCGCCGAGGCGGTGACCGCGGCGATCGGCACGCCGAGGGTCCTCGATGGGACCCGGGTGCTCATCACGGCCGGACCGACCCGGGAGTTTCTCGACCCGGTACGGTTCATTAGCAACCGCAGTTCCGGTCGGCAGGGATTCGCGCTTGCCGAAGCCGCCCGCAATGCCGGCGCGGAAGTCACGCTGGTGGCTGGTCCGGTACACCTGTCCACCCCGACGGGTATCGAACGCATCGACGTCGTTAGCGCCCGGGAAATGAAGGACGCGGTTACCGAGCGAGCACCGGATGCCGACATCTTCGTCTCCGTGGCCGCGGTCGCCGACTACCGCCCGCACACCGTCCATGACCAGAAGCTCAAGAAATCCCAGCAGCAGTCGGGTGACTTTCGCGTCGCCCTAAAGGAGAACGAGGACATCGTCGGATCCATTGCCGGCGTCGAACCACGTCCCTTCGTTGTGGGCTTCGCGGCCGAGACCGAAAACCCCTTGGAATACGCGCGCGAAAAACGCCGCCGCAAATGCATGGACGCCATCGTGGTCAATGACGTGTCGGACGCCGCCATCGGCTTCGACAGCAGCGACAACGCCGTGACGCTAATCCACGCCGGCGGCGAGGTGGGGCTGCCAAAGATGCCCAAGGGCGCCATCGCGCGTCGACTGGTCGACGAGATCGCCACGCTCTACGCATCCGCCGGTCGCGGCTGACCCATCATGGCCGCCGAAGGAAGCGCCGACCAACCGGACGTCAACGGAGGCGTCATCGCGCCGAACCCCGAGATCTTCCGGGCGTACGACATTCGGGGTGTCGTCGGCGAGACCCTGACCGTCGACGCGGTCTACGGGATCGCACGCGCCTTTGCCACGCTGGCGCTCGACGTCGGGCAACACCGCGTCGTCGTTGGCGGCGACGGCCGTGCAAGTACGACTACGCTACGCGGCGAACTCGCTCGCGGACTTCGCGACGCTGGCGTCGACGTCGTCGATATCGGCGTCGTGCCCACGCCCCTCCTCTACTACGCCACCCATGTGCTCGAGACCGGAACCGGCGTGATGATCACCGGTTCGCACAACCCGGCCGAGTACAACGGTTTGAAGATGGTGCTCGGTAGTACGACACTCGCGGGCGACGCTATTCAACGGCTGCGGGCCCTGGTCGAAACGGGCCAATTCGCCACAGGCGAGGGCAAGTTCACGAGTCTGGATCTCACCGATCGGTATATCGCCGACGTCGTGACCGACACGCATGCCGACCGTTCGCTGAAGGCCGTCGTCGATTGCGGCAACGGCGTTGCCGGCTTGGTTGCCCCCCGGCTATTGGCAACGATAGGCTGCGAAGTCGTCCCGCTCTACGCAGAGGTGGACGGCGACTTCCCCAACCATCACCCGGATCCTGCCGTCGAGGCGAACATGGCCGACCTGATTGCCGCCGTCGACCGAACCGGGGCCGACCTCGGATTGGCGTTCGACGGAGATGCCGACCGGCTAGGCGTCGTCACCGAGCGTGGTGACATCGTCTGGCCTGATCGGTTGATGATGCTGCTCTGCCGCGACGTTGTCTCCGCCAACCCCGGGGCGACGGTGGTCTTCGACGTCAAGTGCAGCCGCCACCTGGACGCCGTCGTGCGCGACCTCGGCGGCTGTCCGATCATGTGTAAGACCGGTCATTCGCACATCAAGGCGAAGATCCGCGAGACCGGTGCCGCTCTTGGCGGCGAGTTTTCCGGCCACATCTGCTTCGCGGATCGCTGGTACGGATTCGACGACGCCCTCTACTGTGCGGCTCGCCTCGTCCAACTGCTGGCGTCGGAGCGGCGCCGCGCAAGCGACGTGTTCGCGGACTTCCCCGACGCCTTGGCGACCCCGGAGATCAAGGTGCCGACGACTGAACAGCGAAAGTTCCACGTGATCGACGAGCTTGCCGGGAACCCGGTGTTCGACACGAACGACGCCCAGGTCACCGCCATCGACGGCATTCGGGTGGACTACCCGGATGGCTGGGGACTGCTGCGCGCGTCCAACACCAGTCCGATGCTCAGTCTCCGCTTCGAGGCGGACAACGAACAAGCGCTGGATCGCATCCAGGCGATATTCGACACGGCACTGATCGAAATCGATCCGTCGCTCTCATTTCGAAACCCGCCATGAGCAACCGCTCCCAGAATACCGCCCGCGTGCTCATCGAGGCACTGCCGTACATCCGCGCCTTTGCGGGCACCACCATCGTTGTCAAGTACGGCGGCAACGCGATGGTCGACGAGGCGTGCAAGCGCGCCTTCGCCCGCGATGTCGTGCTCATGAAGCTCGTGGGCATGAACCCGATCGTGGTGCACGGAGGCGGCCCGCAGATCGGCGATCTTCTCGACCGGCTGAACATTCCAACCAAGTTCGTGGACGGCATGAGGGTCACCGACGCGGCCACCATGGACGTTGTCCAGATGGTTCTCGGCGGACTGGTCAACAAGGACATCGTCTCGCTGCTGAATACGGCTGGCGGGCGCGCGGTCGGTATCACCGGCCAGGACGCGGACCTGATCCGGGCTCGCAAACTCACCCCAAAGCGAGTGCAGGGTATCGACGACGCACCCGAGATCATCGATATCGGCCATGTCGGCGAGGTCGCCAACGTGGACAGCGGCGTTCTCGACACCCTGGTCGGCAGCGGCTTCATTCCCGTCATCGCCCCGGTCGGGGTGGGCGGCGACGGCGAGTCGTACAACATCAACGCGGATCTCGTCGCCGGTGCCGTGGCCGAGCATCTCGCCGCCGAGAAGCTGATCCTGCTGACCAACACCCCCGGCATTCTCGATCCGGAGGGCAACACCCTGACCGGCCTTTCGCCAAGCGACGCCGAACGGCTGATCTCGGATGGCACCGTGGAAGGCGGCATGTTGCCCAAGGTCGAGTGCGCCCTTGCGGCGGTCGCCGCCGGCGTCGCCGCGGCCCACATCATCGACGGTCGCGTACCACACGCCCTGCTGCTCGAGGTTCTGACCGATGGCGGGGTCGGCACGCTGATAAAGGACTCCGCGGGCGTCGAAGTCGCTGGCACGGAGGAGACATAACGGATGGCCGCCCGGTCGCCTCGGCCGAATCGACGCGAACAGATCCTCCAGGCCTTCGCGGCAATGCTCGAGACCCACCCCGGCTCGCGGATCACCACTGCGGCGCTGGCCAAGCACGTCGGCGTCTCGGAAGCCGCCCTTTACCGCCACTTCCCGAGCAAGGCGAAGATGATCGACGGGCTGATCGCGTTCGCGGAAGCGACGGTGTTCGACCGAATCGGCCAAATCGTCGACGAACACCGCGACCCCGAACCGCGATGCGCCGCGGTGCTAGCCCTGCTCCTGGTTTTCTGCGAACGGAATCCAGGATTCGCCCGCCTGTTCGCCGGCGACGCCCTGCAAGGCGAGACCGATCGGTTGCGGCAGCGTATTCGCCAGTTCTACGACCGCATCGAGACGGAACTCCGCCGGATCATCCGGGAGGCCTACGCCATCCGACCTACCGCGCCACCGTTGTCCGCGGCCAGGGCTGCCAACCTACTCCTGGCGAGCGCGGAAGGTCGGATCAGCCAGTTCGTGCGGAGCGAGTTCAAGGCCCGACCCACCGACGGCTGGACAAGCCAATGGCAGGTGCTAGCGCGGGCTGTGTTCTAGGCGTTTACGCCGCAGACACGCGTACGGGAGACCCGCCCTAGTGTCCTGCGCCGGAAATAACTTGAACCTACCGCACGGCGGATCGGGTTAGGGTAGCGCACGAAAAGGCGAG
>JAGWBM010000081.1:0-7967 GCA_021295895.1 Pseudomonadales bacterium | reverse complement strand
CTAGCGGCGAAGGATCGTCTCCAGGACGACCGATGAGTTCGTACGGGTGATGCCGTCGAGCGAAGCCAAGTTGTCCAGCAGTCGGTTCAACTCGACGGTGGACTCCGCCGCGATGATGGCGATCATGTCGTATTCGCCGCTGATCGCGTAGATCGCTGTGACTTGCGAGATGCGACGCAGGCCGGCGTGGGCGATTCCCGTCTGCGCCTGGTCCACCTTGATCAGTACGTGGGCCTTGACGAGGCGGGACTCGTACTCCGAACCAAGCTCGACCGTGAACCTCTCGATCATGCCACCCCGGACCAACCGGTCCAGGCGGGATTGAACGGTCGAACGGGAAACCCCGAGTCGTCGGGAGAGTTCCGACGTTGCCCTTCGGGAGTTCTCGCCCAGCAGGGCGATGAGACGTTTGTCCAGACTATCCACTTTAACCACTTTAACGAAATGAGCTGAAATTTCACTGATCTTGTACCAAATTCGTTCAATTTATCTATTAATTTCGACAGAAGGCGGGTCTAGGATTGTCGATGTTGTCGAAGTGGGTGGTACGACATGAACAAGGTCGCCGTGATAGGTGCGGGACGGATCGGCGACCTGATCACTACCTTGTTGGTCACGTCGGGCGACTACGAGGTCGCGCTGTTCGACTCGTGTGAAAGCCAGCTCGCCAGGGTTCAGGATCACCGGGGGCTTTCGAAGTGCCGCTTGAATGTCGCGGATACCGCTGCCCTTGCGGCTGCCGTCGACGGGCATCACGTCGTCGTCAACTCGGCGCCCTTCCACCTGACCGAGTCCATCGCCCTGGCGGCCGCCAAGGCGTCCGCTCACTACATCGACCTGACCGAGGATGTGGGCAGTACGCTAGCCGTTCGGACGCTTGCGGCGAACGGGAAGTCGACGTTCATACCGCAATGCGGCCTGGCGCCGGGCTTCGTATCGATACTGGCAGCCGACACCGCGCGAGGGTTCGACGACCTCGACACGGTCAAGCTCAAGGTCGGCGCGCTGCCCAGGTACCCGTGCAACGCGCTCTCGTACAACCTGACCTGGAGTCCCGAAGGGGTTGTCAACCAGTACTGCAACCCGTGCACCGTCATATTCGACGGCCAACTCATGCAAGCCCCGCCGCTGGAGCAACTCGAGCTTCTGATCATCGACGGCGTCCAATACGAATCGTTCAACACCTCGGGTGGTCTCGGCAGTCTGGCGACCACCTGGAACGGGAAGGTACGCAACCTCAGCTATCAATCCATTCGGTACCCCGGTCATGCGGCCATCATGCGTGCGCTATTGCGCGATCTGGGTCTTTCGAACCGGCGGGAGCTGCTGCTGGAGATGTTCGCGCATGCGCTGCCGGTGACGGACCAGGACGTCGTGGTCATCTTCGTCGAAGTGACCGGGAGGCGCGGTGGTCGCTTGGAGCAGGCCACCTACGCCAACAAGATCCATGGTCAGGAATTCGCCGGACGCGACTACACCGCGATTCAACTGTGTACCGCCTCGAGTGCGTGCGCGGTACTGGATCTACTGGCGGATGGTTCCATCGGAGGCCCGGGATTGGTGCGCCAGGAGGACATTCGACTGTCCGACTTTCTCGCGAATCGCTTTGGACGCATCTTCAAGAGAGCGCCCGAAAACCCGGCCGTCCGCGTCGGTGATCATCCACCATCGTCCATGAAGGCTCCGCCGGATCCGCTGTATGCCGCTTCCGCCACCGGTCTGGGAACACCGACCGCTGGGCAACGGAGGGTGAAAGACTGGCGCGGTCTTGCGCGGCGCCTCATCGCATCACGTCCGGGGGCACCAGACTCCTTGAGCAACCCTGATGTTCATCAGTAGGTTGCACTTGGCATGGCGGTTGGGATCACTATTGGACGGCTCGCGTGCTCGCGAGACGCACTAGCCCGTATCGTCCGCAAGGTCACGCATTAGCCGGATCACCGCTTCGGTCTCCTCGGGACGCGCGTAGTTCGCACGCTCGAAGCCGCAACGCTCGCAGCGGTGCGTGAGTCTCGGGCGACCGTGTATGCGATCAACGGCGACTGGGCGCATCAAACCACCGCAGGCGGCTGTTCGGTCGCCCGGGTGAATGTCGACGTGCTTGCTGGTGAGGCAGGCGGAGCAGTGGTTCGTGTAGCCATCGCCGACGTTGAACGCCCCGCATCGTTCGCAGGTGAAATCTTCGAGGCGCCGCTGAAAACGGCGGGAGGGTTTCCGGGACTCGGTCATTGCGACGGATTATCGCCCCCGGGTGGAACCAGCGCGATGGGCACTTCCGCACTTCCGTAGCGGAGGCATTCCACTGCGTGATCGAATCTATAATCGTCGGACGTGGCCAAATGCCACGCATTTTGGTGAGGGGGATGTCGACATCTGCATTTGAACCCGTTTTGGTGGGCGTCGCACAGCTTGAGCAGCGCCACGCCGACCCCGTCGCCGGGACGGGCAAGGAACCCCTGGAACTGATGATCGAAGCGGCCCGCGAAGCCGCAGAGGATGCTGCGGGGCCGGGACTTTTGGCCGCGGCGGACGCCGTGCGTGTCACCCGGGGCATGTGGCCCTACGAGAACCCGGCCAAGGCGGTCGCAGAAGCGATCGGCTGTCCGAGTGCGGAATCCGGCGTATCGATGTGGGGTGGCGATGCCGTCCAACTGATGCTCACCGAGAGTGCGCTCGAGATACAAAGCGGTGCGAGGCAGATCGTGATCCTCGTGGGCGCCGAGTGCGGTCGCACCCAGGCCAAGGCGAGACGTGCCGGCATCGACCTTCAATGGCGCACGACACCGGGGGTACCGGACCGGACGTTCGGCGAGGAGTTGAAGATGCGTACCCGGGCGGAAGCGGTCCGCGGGGTCTCCCAGCCGATCCAGATGTATCCCATCTTCGAGAACGCCATACGCCATGCCCGGGGCGAGACCCTCGATGCGCACATCCACCGGGTATCGGAGCTATGGGCAGGGTTCAGCCAAGTCGCGGCGGACAACCCGCACGCGTGGATTCGCGAGGCGATGACCGCGGAGGAGATCCGGACACCAAACGACTTCAACCGCCCGGTGTCCTTTCCGTACCCGAAACTGATGAACTCGAACAGCAATGTTGACCAGGCGGCCGCGCTGATCCTGTGTACAACCGATATCGCCCGACGGTACGGAATCCCCGAGCACAAGTGGATCTACCCCTGGGCGGCCACCGCCGCGCACGACACCTACGCGGTCTCCAATCGCCATAACCTCCACTCGTCGCCGGGCATCCGCATCGCGGGCGGTCGGGCGCTGGAACTTGCCGACGTCGAGGTCGGCGACGTGAACCACGTCGATCTCTACAGTTGCTTTCCGTCCGCCGTTCAGGTGGCCGCGACGGAACTGGGCCTAAGCGAGGAACGCCCCCTGACGGTGACCGGCGGCTTGACCTTCGGCGGTGGCCCGCTCAACAACTACGTCATGCACGCCATCGCGCGGATGGCGGAGGTGCTACGCCAAGGCCCCGGTGATGTGGGCCTGGTGAGCAGCAACGGCGGCTTCATCACCAAGCATGCCTTCGGCGTCTACTCGACGGCGCCTCCGGCCCAACCCTTCCGTTACGAGGTCCCCCAGGATCGCGTCGACGCCATGCCGACCCGGGAGTTCGTACCGACCTTCGAGGGTCCCGTGACGATCGAGTCCTACACCGTGATGTACGGATCGAATGGGCCCTCCGCGGCTCTCGCCGCGTGCCTGCTGGACGACGGCCGGCGGGCGTGGGGCAACACTGACGATCCCGACGTGATGCACGCGATGGTGAACGAGGAGTTCTGCGGTCGCCCGGCCCGGCTTCACGAGGTGGGCACGATCGGGTTCTAGGAGTCAGGTAGGAAATCGTCGTGGCGGCCGGTGGTGGTCGGCGACGTCACGGAAGACGCGCCTCCGGCGGCTCGCCGATACGTCGCTGCTCTCCGGAAGGCGGGTCGCGGCGCTCGAGGCGAAAAGCCCGTGCCATCGTCGCCTCGGGACAGTCTGCGACCAGGCCGGCATTCAACGCCTCGTCCGTCACGGCACCGGCGTGGCGGAAACAGGTCTGTCCGCGTCCGTCGATCCGCACGACGTAGGCCGCGTCTTCCAAGGTGGTCCGGAAGCCGACCAATTTCCGCCAACCGGCTTCGTCCTTCGCGGCGACAAGGATGGAACCGTGCTGTTCGGGCGATGCCTCTCGTCTTGCCGCTCGAACGATCACCCACCGCACCCAGCGTGGAGCGGCCTCCAGGACGAGGACGTTGAACGCCGGCGGGGCGGACTCGCCGAGGGCGTCGACCGCCTCGCGCCACGGTCGCGTTTGGTCGAGTGAGCGCCGCGTAAAGCCGACGATCAGGAACGCCCCGCCGGGAAGGGCGGAGGGAACGGCCAAGTCCTGCCCGCCGATGGTCCGGACGGGAAGGTCAATCGGATCCGCAGCGAGCGCCACGCCGTGCAGTGCGAAGAGCAGCAGCACCGTCAAGCGAATACCCCGCGAGGCTGCATCTTCGGTGCGGACGACGCCTCGGTGCGGCTTCGACACTAGAACTCCCACACGAGCAGCGCTGCACGGTGTTCTCGTCCGTATCCCGGTCGCCGAGTTTGTTCATCCAGAACTGATACTCGATCCCGAGCGCGATTCGATCCGTCACGTGCCATTGGAGCTGGGGCTGCGCGAGGATCCAGGACTCGACCGTCCCACCGAGTTCATTGGTGCGCTCGCCAACGTATTCGATGTGGCCTTCGATGCTGAAGTCCGCTTCCCCAATCTTTTGAAGGGTCGTGCGAAGTTGAAATCGACGAGGATGGTGTTGTCCTCAGCAGGTGCCCCGCCGGAGGCGAGTCCGTCGCTGTCGTCGACGAGGGCCGCTACGTCGAGGTTCGCGAACGCGAAGCCCTCGAGGTCGAGAGCTAGCCGTATACCCGCAACGTGCTTGACCGCGTTCGCGTCTGCGGCCCAGTTGAAGCCGCCGAGGAGTCCGACATCCGAGACCGGCCCGGCACCGATGGGATTGCCGCTGATCTTGCCAAGACTGAAGTTGGCGTATAGCTCGCTGTAGAGGTCGATGTCCTGAAAGCCCGGCTGACGCGAGTCCAGGACGTCGACGAAGAAAAAGTTGTCGCCGTACTTCCAGCCGCTTGCATGCTGCAACGTGTAGATGACGTGATCGGCGCTACCGCCGCGAGGGGACGTCCAGGTTGCCGATCTGGAGTTGAAGCTCGGTGTTGCTCCATTCGGCGGCCCGGCCCGACGCGCACCACAGCAGCGCAACAACGGCCACCCGGTCGGGTACGCTCGGAAGTGAATGTGCGCCTCCATCGGCGAGAATCATGCCGCTGCTGCGGTTCGCGCACAACGCCGGCTGTTCGACTGTTCAAACGCGGAGCAGGGGCTGGCGGGGACTGGCGTGGCCAGAAGGATCACGCGAGTCCCTTGTCGACAACCTCGCCGGTGTCCGGGGACAACTCGTGGTCTCGGATCCACTCAAGTGTTCCGCGCATGGCCAGACCCCTTGGGGCATCGTGGCGGCGCCAGACGATCAAGGTCTTCGCGAGTCGGGCGGCTAGGTTCCGGTTGAATACGTCGATCTCGACGATCTTCTCGCCAAGCCACCGGTATGCGCCGTCACCGTCATGGAAATTGCGCGGATTGCCGTTCGCAAAGGCTGACACCAGCGCCCGAACCTTGTTCGGATTCGTCGGATTGAAGGCCTCGTGCTGCTCGAGCGCGCGGACTCGATCCAATCCTCCCGGCAAGGGATTCTGCGCCTGCACGTTGAACCACACGTCGACGACCAGCGCCTCGTGCGACCAATCCCGGTAGAACGTATCGAGGTGCTTGCCCTTCTCTTCGGCGTTGAGCGATGACAAGCCAACTATGCCGCGCAATGCGGCGGCACGGTCAGTGAGATTGTCGGCGTCGGTCATGAGGGATGTCGTGAGTTCGTGGGCTCGAGCCGGGTCGGTGCGATCCAGGTGGTTCAAGGCGTAGCGCAACGCCTGGTGCCTGAGCCGGCGCCGGGCCATGTCCCGGAGATCCGGCCTGTACGCCCCGGTCGGGTTCGCTTCGACGAGACTGAGCCAATCGACGGCGTCCGCGATCTGATCGGTCAAGGCCCGGCGCGCGTCAAAGATCGCGAGAATGTCGGTCCCCGGGACGAGTTCCAGCAACCAGGATTCGTTGGGAAGCGCGAGGCTGGCCGCGATCAGCGCCTTGGCCATGCCGTCGTCCGGAGCAGCCAGCGCGGCTTTCGCCAACGCCCGCACCATGGCAAGTGCCTCGTCGGCCACGTTACCGCCCCCGGATCCGGCGTCGAGAATGGCATTCCCGAGCAGCGTCTGGGCGGCATCCCAGCGCGCGAACTGATCCGGGTCGTTCAGCGCAAGCTCACCCAAGGCACCCGGACGGCGGGGATAGTCAACCTTTAGCGGGGCCGAGAAGCCGCGCAGCAGGCTGACTTCGGCATTCGCCGGGAGATTGCGAAACGAGACGATCGTTTCCGGCTGATCCGCCCGGAGCACAACCGTGCCGCCGGCGTCCGGATTCTGCACTTCGGCCGCGGTCTCGCAAGACACGTCGAAGCCGTTGTCGATACCGGCTGCCCCGAGGGTTTCCTGTCCGTCGCTGACCACGCCCAACGCCAACGGAATGGGCAACGGTTGCTTGGTCGGCTGGTCCGGGGTGGGCTCGCACGTTTGTCGGATGGCGAGTTCCAGCGCCTCGTCGGACCGGCGTTCCCGGACGCTCAAGATGGGTGTCCCGGCTTGCGCGTACCAGCGTCGGAACAGCGACAGGTCAAGGCCGGAGGTGTTCTCCATCGCCTTGACGAAGTCCTCGATGGTGACCGCGGATCCATCATGGCGGTCGAAGTAGGCGTCGCAACCCGCCCGGAACCGTTCGCGGCCGAGCAGCGTGGCGATCATGCGCACGACCTCGGCACCTTTCTTGTAGACCGTGCCGGTGTAGAAGTTCGAGATCTCCACGTAGCTGTCCGGACGTACCGGATGGGCAAGCGGACCCGAGTCCTCCGGAAACTGGTCGCTGCGCAGCGAGGCGACGTCGTCGATCCTCTTGAGTTCGGGCGAGTTCATGTCGGCGGAGAACTCCTGGTCCCGGTACACGGTGAAGCCTTCCTTGAGGCTCAGCTGGAACCAGTCGCGGCAGGTAACGCGGTTACCCGACCAGTTGTGGAAGTACTCGTGGGCGACCACGCTTTCCACGAACGTGAACCGGTCATCCGCGGCGGTGTCCTTGTGGGCGAGGATCGCGGAAGTGTTGAAGATATTGAGTCCCTTGTTTTCCATGGCCCCGTGGTTGAAATCCTCGACCGCGACGATCATGAAGACGTCGAGGTCGTATTCCCGGCCGAAGCGTTCTTCATCCCACCGCATGGCGCGCTTGAGCACGGCCATCGGGAAGTCGCACTGGCCGATGTTGTGCGGCTCGGAGTAGATCCTGAGCGCCACGTTGCGTCCGGAGCGGGTGACGAACTCGTCCTCGAGCACCGCGAGATCGCCTGCCACGAGGGCGAACAGGTACGCGGGTTTCGGAAACGGATCGTGCCAGGTGGCCCGGTACCGACCATCCTGCGTGGGGCCGGCCGCCGTGCGGTTGCCGTTCGACAGCAGTACGGGAAAGCGCTCGGCATCGGCGGTGATGCCGGTCGTGAACCGCGACAGGACATCCGGCCGGTCGGGGTAGTAGGTGATGTGTCGAAACCCTTCGGCTTCGCACTGGGTGCAGTACATCGACCGCGACTTGTAGAGCCCTTCGAGCGCCTTGTTGTCTTCGGGGCGGATGGCGACCGTGACTTCGACCCGGCAACGTTCACCGACATCGAAGATCTCCAGGGACCGGTCGTCGACCGAGTATTCGTTCCCACGCAGCGCGACGCCGTCGATCGCGATCCGTCGCAGATCCAGGCCGACGCCATCCAGCACGAGAGAATCGGTTGTACCCGGCTTGCGAACGATTGAAAG
>JAGWBM010000080.1 GCA_021295895.1 Pseudomonadales bacterium | reverse complement strand
GAAGAGCAAGTACGCGGCAGCGGAGGAGGAAGAGGAAGAAGACCTCGGACCCGGCGCGATGGCCGAACCTCGTTCCGCGCTTGCTCGATTGCTCATGCAGGAGGGCACCACCGAACTCACGGTGCGGATGGCCGAAGCAGCCAAGGAGGCCAATCTCACCGAGATCCAGGTGTTCACCCAGAAGGGCCTCTACACGCGAAAGATCATGGACGCCATGGGGCTCGCGGATCTCGTCGCCGAGGTCGGCGAACTACGCTCGAGTCCGCACGTACCGGAACGTCGCCTCGCCCAGGAACTCAAGCGCCGGCGCGACTGGCTGCGCGAATTGGTGCGCGACTACGTCGAGCGGCAGTTCCTGCTCCACGCCGATGCCACCGGCCGTCGATTGCGTGAAGACCTGCTGCAGAAGGTCAAGCTGTCCAACGTCGAGCACCGCAACTTCCGGCTGATCCAGGAGATCGTGCTGCGCATGGCGAAGAAGCTCGCGGCGCTGCATTCCCGGCGCCGCAAGGTCTTCAAACGCGGCCAACTTCACGTCTCCCGTACCCTGCGCCACAACATGAGCTACGACGGCGCCATCTTCGACCTGCACTGGAAATCGGTAAAGGTGGACCGGCCCAAGGTGTTTGCGATCTGCGACGTGTCGGGCTCGGTGGCGTCGTACGCGCGGTTCATGCTGATGTTCCTCTACAGCCTCGAGGAAGTGATGCCCAAGGTGCGCTCGTTCGCCTTTTCGTCGGACTTGGCCGAGGTCACGGAACTCTTCGAGCGGAACAAGATCGAGGACGCCATCGCCAAGACGTTGCGCGACTACTCGGGCGGTTCCACCGACTACGGCCAGGCTTTCCTGGATTTCAGGAAGCTGTGCATGGACGAGGTCGACAAGCGCACGACGATCGTCATCCTGGGCGATGCCCGCAACAACTACGGCGACCCGCGCACGGACATCCTAAAGGAGATGTATGATCGGTCGAAGCGCGTCATCTGGCTGAATCCGGAATCGCGCAATACCTGGAACGTGGGCGATGCCGAGATGCGCAAATACACGGCCTACGTGCACCAGGCGGAGGAGTGCAATTCGCTCATGCATCTGAACCGCATCGTCGGTAACCTGTTGCGCATGGTTTCGTAGGGGACGGGCTTGTCCGTCCCGTACCGGTGAGACCGTCACGCCGATCGGGCGACCATATCGCGCCCACCTGGGTGCGCGGTCGACCCCACGACGCGTGAATCGCGCAGAGGGGAAGAAGTGAGCGACATCGCCGAAGCACCGAGTCCGAACGTCCCCGAGGGCGCCGCGGGTACCGGTCTCGATATCCGCTCTCTTGGTCAGATTCTCTACCTCGGCGGGATTGGCGTTGCAGCGCTCGGCGCACTGCTCTGGCTGTTGGCGCAGTGGAACGAGGGCGGCGCCGGCGAGGCGGTGGATGCCTCGACCGGGACGATCACCCTTTCCTTGGGCGGGGAGCCCCCGCAGCTCGACTCCACCCGGGGCACGGACGCCGTGAGTTTCAACATCCTCGGTCACACCATGGAGGGGCTGTTGCGTTACGACCCCGACAACCGCCTCGAGGCCGGCGTCGCCGAACGCTGGGAGAAGACCGGCGACACGATGGTGACCTTCCACCTGCGGCCGAATGCCCGGTGGAGCAACGGCGAGCCGGTCACGGCCCACGACTTCGTGTTCAGTTGGCGCAAGGTCCTGGATCCGGCCAACGCTTCGGAGTACGCGTTCATTCTCTACGGCTTGAAGAACGCCGAGGCGATCAACAACGGCACGATGCCGGTCGAATCGCTCGAGGTGCACGCGTTGGACGATCGGACGCTCGAAGTTCACTTGGAACGGCCCGTTCCCTATTTCGACAAACTGGTCGCGTTCGCAACCTACAACCCGATCAGCGAAGCGTTCTATGAATCCCGAGAAGGACGCTACGCGGCGGACGCCGAGGACTTGCTCTACAACGGCCCCTTCACGATTTCCAGTTGGGTCCATGGCGCGAGCATTCGGCTGGAGAAGAACCCGCACTATTGGGATGCCGACAATATCCGTCTGAACGCCATCGACTACGCCTACTTCACAACCGACCCCAATGCGACCATCAACCTGTTCAAGGACAACAAGACCGCATTGGCGGGGCTGGTGGCGGAGAACCTCGACGACGCCCTGCAGCGGCGTTGGAAGATCAAGCGTTTCAGCGACGGCGCGGTGTTCTTCATGGAGTTCAACCACCGCGAGGATCGGCTGACCCGCAACTACCATCTGCGCAAGGCGATCCAGGCGGTCAACGACTCCCCGGAGTTGGTCTACAGAATCATCAAGCTGCCGGGGAACCTGCCGGGCGCGTCCCTCTTCCCGGTGTGGCTGAAGGGTGTCGACGGCTACTTCCGCCAAGAGTACCCGCTAACCGATCCGCTGCCGGACGACGAACTTGGTCGCCGTCATCTCGCGACGGCGATGGCGGAACTCGCGCTTTCCGAGCCGCCGACGCTGGTCATGCTGATCGGGGACAGCCCCACCGCGAAGAAGCAGGCCGAGTACTACCAGAACCTCTACAAGCAGAAACTCGGCATCGACATCAGGATCGATGCCCAGATCTTCAAGCAGCGACTCGCCAAGATGACCGCCGGCGATTTCGATATCGTGATGGCCGGCTGGGGGCCGGACTACGACGACCCGATGACGTTCGCCGATCTTTTCGCGTCGTGGAACGAGAACAACCGCGGTCGCTTCAACAACCCCGAATTGGACGAGGCGGTGAACGTGGCGCGTTCCTCGTCGGACCCCGAGACGCGCATGGACGCGATGGCGCGGGTGCAGCAGATCCTCTTCGACGAGGCGGCGATCGTGGTCAACTACGAGCGCGGCTCGGTCTACGTCTCGCACCCGAGGCTCAAGGGGATCGTGCGCCGTGCCGTGGGCACGGATCCCGACTACACCCGGGCCTGGATCGAATAAGTGTTCCTGTACGGGGTCAAGCGGCTGATCCAAGGCATCGTCACGGTGTGGTTCATCGCCACGGCGACGTTCTTCGCCATGCACGGCGTACCGGGCGATCCGCTGATGAACGACAAGGCCGTGCAGCCCGAGATCCGCGCCAACCTGGAGGCACGCTACGGCCTCGACAAGCCGCTCGCCCAGCAGTACTGGATCTATCTGAAGAACATGGCGAGCGGCGACTTCGGCATTTCGTTCACCCAGCAGAACCGCGAGGTGAACGACATCATCCGCGAGCACTTCAAGGTCTCGGCGACGCTGGGCATCCTCGCGATCGTGTTCGCGGCGTTCGGCGGCATTCTTTGGGGAGCGCTGACCGCGCTCTACCGAAACCGGATGCCGGACATCGTGATCATGTTCCTGGTCATCCTCGGCATCTCGGTGCCGGGGTTCGTATTCGCCGCGCTCGGCCAGTTGAGCGTGGTGGAGATCAACGACTGGCTCGGCTTCACGCTGTTCCCGGTCGCTGGCTGGGGCACGGTACAGCACATGATCGTGCCGTCGATGGTGCTTGGCCTGGGGACGATGGCGTTCCTGACGCGCCTCATGCGTTCTTCGATGCTGGAGATCGCCAACTCGGACTTCATCCGGACGGCCCGCGCCAAGGGTCTGCCGGTGACGCGCATCCTACGCAAACACCAGTTGCGCAACGCCATCCTTCCGGTGATCACCGTGCTGGGTCCGTCGATCGCCGCCATCACGACCGGTGGCTTCGTGGTGGAACTGGTGTTCGCGATTCCCGGGCTCGGGCGCTACTTCGTGCAGGCCGTCCAGCAGTCCGACTACACCGTCATCATGGGGACGACGGTGTTCTACGGCGCGTTCCTGGTGTTCATGGTGATCGTCGTGGACGTCATCTACGGGCTCGTCGACCCCCGGGTCCGGCTGGAGTAGGCGATGGCCGAAGGAACGCTTTCCTGGGAACGGGTTCAGGTCGAACGGGAAGTCGAGACCGTCTCCCGACCCTCGCTGTCGTATTGGCAAGACGCCTGGATCCGCTTGAAGGCCAACCGTCGGGCATTGTTCTCGCTCTTCCTCGTGATAGCCCTCCTGGCCTTCACGGTGCTGGGGCCGTTCGTGTGGACCGTTGATCCCGCAGCCCAGGATCTCGACCAGATCAGCGTTCCGCCGGGCGCCGACCGGACCGCGACGGTGGCGGACGACTACGCCCCGTGGCGCGGCGTTACAGCGACACCCATCGAGGGTGACGGCGGACCCGTGGCGCCTGCCACGGTCACCGTGGACGGCCACCCCACGACGCACTCGGTAAGGCTGTATTGGGATCCCGTGCCGGGCGCGGGAGGCTACCGGGTCTACCGCAATATCCTCGACCCCGAGCCGGACGGCGCGTTGGGACTTCCCATCGCGGAAATCCTGAGTCCGGCGAACGTGAGCTTCGAGGACCGGTTGGACCTCAAAGCCCTTACCTATTTCTATTCGGTCGTCGCGCTCGACGATGGCGGCCAGGAGTCGCCGAGCTACACCACGGTCACGGCGGACGTGACCCGCGTCATCACCGCCGCGGAAGCCGTGGAGAAGGGTCTGGTCGAGGACGCTTCGGACTTGAGCCCGGGCGACACGGTCAAGATGGCGTTCCACCCCCTGGGGACGGACTACCTGGGCCGGGACATGCTCGCACGTCTGATGCACGGTGCCCGGGTCTCGCTCTTCATCGGCATCGTGGCGCCGTTCTTCTTCGTCATCATCGGCATTCTCTATGGCAGTGCCGCGGGTTTCATGGGGGGAAGGCCGGACCAGGTGCTCATGCGCTTCGCGGACTTCGTCGTCGCGCTGCCCTTCCTGCTCTTCATGATCCTGCTCAGGATCCTGTTCAACGTGGAGTCCGGCGACAGCGGCATCGGACCGATGCTGGTCGCCATGGTGCTCCTGAGTTGGCCCGCCGCGGCGAGGCTCGTTCGCGGACAGATCCTGCAGATCCGGGAGGAGGGCTACATCGGTGCATCCCGCCTGCTCGGCGCAAAGACCAACTACCTGATCCTGCGCCACATGATTCCGAACACGATGGGCGTGATTCTCGTCACGCTCACGTTCGCCGTGCCAAGCGCGATCTTCACGGAAGCCTTCCTGTCCTTCATCGGGATGGGCGTCGCACCGCCCACACCGTCCTGGGGCAGCATGTGCAACGAAGGTTTGAAGACCATGTTGACGACGCCGCATGAACTGATCGCGCCGGCGGCGTTCATCAGCATCACGGTGCTTGCCTTCAACCTCCTCGGCGACGGCCTGCGCGATGCGCTGGACGCGCGGATGCGGGCGACCGAATGATCCCCGGGTCGTTCCAACGGAATCGGGAACGCACGGGATGCGTATGGACCGGATTACTCCTGTGTGTGGTCGCGGCGGCGGGCTGCGCCGTCAACCCCGTGACCGGGGAGGTGGGCGAAGCGCGCTACCGGGCGCACATGGCGGCTCTGCTCGAAGACCGGGAAGCCTACGACCTCGCCGACCGGGCGCGACGGAACATCGAGGGGAACTCCGCGCTCGCGTTGCGGTTGATCGACCAGGCGATCGGACAGCAGCCACGCGAATCGCTCTTCTACGGGGTCAAGGGGGACATCCTCTATGCCGCCGAGGATGAGGTGGAAGCCGAAACGCGCGTTCTCGAAGCGGCGCCGGGTTGTTAGGGAGGAACACGAAGTGAGTCCGCTGTTGCAGGTCAACGATCTCCGTGTCGAGTTCGACACCTACGGGGGTACCGTCCAGGCGGTACGCGGCGTGTCATTCTCCCTCGACAAGGGCAAAACGCTAGCCATCGTCGGCGAGTCCGGCTGCGGCAAGTCCGTCACCGTGCAGAGCATAATGGGCCTCATCCCCATGCCGCCGGGACGGATCACCAGCGGCACGGCGATGCTCGACGGTGTCGACGTCATCACCGAGAAGAAGATCGACGGCAAGGACATCCGCGGTCGCCTCGTGGGGATGATCTTCCAGGATCCGATGACGTCGTTGAATCCCACCATGACCATCGGCGATCAGATCGCCGAGACCCTGCAGGTGCACCAGGGCATGAGCCATCGGTCGGCGTTCGCGCGGGCCATCGAACTGATCGAGATGACCCGGATCCCGGAGGCCGCCAAGCGCGCGCGCCAGTACCCCTTCGAGTTCTCCGGCGGCATGCTGCAGCGTTCCATGATCGCCATGTCGCTGGCCTGTGAACCGCTGATCCTGGTTGCCGACGAGCCGACCACCGCACTCGATGTCACGATTCAGGCCCAGATCCTCGACCTCATGGGTGATCTGCAGCGCGAGAAAGGCATGGCCATCATCCTGATCACCCACGACCTCGGCGTGGTGGCGCGGATGGCCGACGAGGTACTGGTCATGTACGCGGGCGAGATCGTCGAGAAGGGTGGCGTCGACGATGTCTTCTACCGCTCCGCGCATCCCTATACGCTGGGCCTGAAAGCCGCAATGCCGTCGAACCGCGACGACTCGGCGCAGGTGCTGACGCCTATCGACGGCAGCCCGCCGGACCTCTTTGCGCCGCCGGCAGGTTGCGGCTATTTCGCACGCTGCCCCTACGCCATGCAGGCCTGCGAGGAAAACCACCCCGCGTCCTTCGATCTCCACGCCGACCACTTCGCGCGGTGCTGGTTGCATCACGAGGGCTGCGACGTGGAAGCGGATGTGTTCCGAAAGGCTGCCGCGAACGCGCCGGAGTAAGCCATGTTGCGCGCGGTGACGAACCGTGGCCGGCGAGCAAGGGAGCGGCTAACAGGCGAGGTGCGGGGCAGGATTCGCGAACGGGCGATCAAGAAGGCCAAGGTGCGAATCGCCCTCCACGGGCGGAAGATCGAAGACTTCTCCGAGGACGAACTGGAAATCGTCGTTGCCGACGAGGAAGAGAAGATCCGCAAGCAACTGTGGATCGTTCCGCTGGTCGCCGTCGGAGTCGTGCTCGGCATCACCTGAACTACCGGCATGCTGAACCAACTCCTCAAGTTCACGCTCGTCTCGGGGTTCCTGTTGTGGCTGCGTCGACGCTGGAAGTGGCTCGTCGGGTGTGGTGGCGTCATCGTGGCGGCAATGTACCTTCACGGGGAGTTCTTGGACTATGTCGAGGCGCTTCCGCCGGGCTCGGAAGAAGCCGTGACCGCGGGCGCGTACATCGCCGTCGCATTCGCGGCCAAGAACGTCGTGATCTTCGGCTCGCTGTTGACCTACTTCCTGGTTGAGATGCGATCGTCGAAGCGACGGAGAAAGGACAGGGCGGGCACGGCCGATATAGCTGGGACCACCGAACGCATACCGTCCTCGAGGGGTGGTTCCCGGGGCGGAGAGGACTCCAAGGCGGACGACGGCTTCGATTTTCTACGGCATGGTCGCAAGCTCGAGGGTAGAACCGAGAAGATCATCAAGGGCAAACCGTCGAAGTGACCGTTGGGGACGCCCACCAGAGCCGGATCGCGTGCGCTAATCTTAGGACCATGAGACGACAGGGAGGGTTACGGGTGACCAGTGCTGCGAACAACCAGTGGATCGGCAAACGCACGATCCGCCCCGACGGCGAGGACAAGGTCACCGGGCGGGCGGCGTTCGGCGCGGACTTCGCGCAAGCCGGCATGCTATGGGGCAAGGTGCTGCGCAGCCCGCATCCGCATGCCCGGATCAAGTCGATCGATCTCGACCGCGCCGCTGCGGCACCCGGCGTAAAGGCGGTGATGACCGGCGCCGACCTCGTGGACTTTCCCCTCGATACACCGGTTCTGGTCGGTCCCGCGGACATGCGTTTCGTGAGCCGCAACGTCATGGCGCGCGACAAGGCGCTCTATGCCGGGCATGCCGTGGCGGCGGTTGCGGCCACGACGGCCCAGGCTGCGGAAGCCGCCCTCGGGTTGATCGACGTCGACTACGCTGCCTTGGGTGATCGATGTCGACGAAGCGATGCAGCCGGACGCCCCGGTGCTGCACGACTTTCTGCGCACCCAGGGTGGCGACTCGGCCCCGGACGCCCCGACCAACGTGGCGAGCCGTGCGGAGTTCACGCTGGGAGACGTCGACGACGGGTTTGGCGAAGCCGATGTCGTCATCGAACGAGACTTCAAGACGAAGCCGGTGCACCAGGGCTACATCGAGCCGCACGCCTGCCTGGTCAGCGTCGCGGCGGACGGTCGGGCGACCATCTGGAGTTCGAGCCAGGGCCAGTTCATGGTGCGGAACGCGACCGCCAAGATGACGGGTGCCAAGCTCTCCGAGATCCGCGCGATCCCGGCGGAGATCGGCGGCG
>JAGWBM010000079.1 GCA_021295895.1 Pseudomonadales bacterium | reverse complement strand
TGAAGTCGGTCGGGGACCTGCTCGACGCATTCTTCGAGAACGACCACGTCAAGGCCGCCCTCGCCTTCGACGCCGTGGTCGGCAATTTCGCCTCGCCCTATGCTCCCGGGACCGCCTACGGCCTGCTCCACCACGCCCTCGGTGAACTCGACGGGGTACGTGGCGCCTGGGGGCACCCGATCGGCGGCATGGGATCGATCACCCAGGCGATGTATGCGGAAGCACAAGCCCTCGGCGTCGAGGTCGAAACCGATGCCGAGGCGACCCGCGTGATCGTCGAGAACGAACGGGCCATCGGCGTCGAACTTGCCGACGGCACCACGCGGCTGGCCGATCGGATCGCCGCCAACGTCGCGCCGAAGACGCTGTACCTCGATCTCCTCGAGGACACCCACCTCGACGACGAGTTCCTGCACCGGGTACGCGCCATCCGCCACGAGTCCGCGACGCTGCGCATCAACGTCGCCTTGGGCGAGCTGCCGAGTTTCACCTGCAAGCCAGGCACCGAAGTTCAGGATCACCACGCCGCTGGCATCGTCATCGGTCCCTCGTTCACCTACATGGAGCGGGCCTACCTCGATGCCCGCCGGGGGGCATGGTCCGACGCGCCCGTGGTCGAGATGCTGATCCCCTCGACGGTGGACGACTCCCTGGCGCCGCCGGGCAAGCACGTGGCGAGCCTGTTCTGCCAGCACTTCCCCCGCGACCGGGATTGGGACACCCACCGCGACACCGCGGCCGATGCGGTGTTTGCCGCCATCGACCGTTTCGCCCCCAACTTCTCGGATGCGGTGATTGCCCGCGACATCCTCACGCCTCCCGATCTCGAGGAACGCTTCGGACTTCCCGGCGGCGACATCTTCCACGGCGCTATGACGCTAGACCAGTTGTGGGTGAATCGGCCCGTCATGGGCTACGCCGCCTACCGGGGACCCGTCAAGGGCCTCTATCACTGCGGTGCGGGTTCGCACCCCGGTGGCGGCGTGACAGGCCTGCCGGGTCGCAACGCGGCGAGGGAGATCCTGCGGGAAGTCTCGAGGCGACGTTCTGATCGGGCGTAGGCGGCGAGGGCGTCGCCTACGCCCCTTGGCACCGGCATACGCAGTCAGTTCCCGGCGAGGAACGAGAGTACGGCCTGGTTGAAGGCGTCCGGGTACTCCTGGAGCATCAGGTGGCCGCCAAGGACTTCGACCCGGGCAGACGGCTGATTGGTGCGAATCCAGCGTATTGCCGCCTCGGACCAGTCCTTTCTCAGGATCTGCAGCACGGGCAGCCGTTCGACCGCCCGGCACGAAACCGCCCTGAAGTCGTGTCGGGTCGCATTCTCAAGCAGGGCCGCCGCCCGTGCCGCAGGGAGTGCGGCCGCGGTGTTCGTCATCCGGTCGAGCAGTTCATCGGGCGCTTCTCCTTCGAAACCCGCCGCCATGTAGTTCCGGAAGAACGGCAGGTATGCCGGGCCGTTCACGGTGGCGATGAGCCCGGCGATCTCTTCGGCGATGCCCTCGCCCCAGTCGTCGGCCGCGGTCTTGACGATCTTTGGCGACTCGTCGACCAAGACCAGCGACCTGACCCGGTCGAAGCCATACCGGTCGAGGTAGGACAGCACGTCGAATACCCCGAGCGACCAGCCGAGTAGCACGACGCGATCCATGTCCAGGGCATCGAGCAACTCGGCCAGGTCGATACCACGCTGCCCATAGTCGTTGCCCTCGGCGACCTGGTCGGACCGGCCTTGCGAACGCGGATCGTAGGCGATGACCCGGTAGCGTTCGGCAAATGCCGGGATGTTCCGGTCGAAGACATCCACCGAGCAGGCCCAACCGGGGATCAGGACCAGTGGTTCGCCGGCGCCCGATTGGACCAGGTGGAGGCGTGTTCCGTCGCTGAGGCGGCACTCGAGCGCGGGATACCCGGAACTCAAAAGTCCGCCCCGAGTTCCAAGCCGATGCTGCGCGGGCGGCTCACGACCCACCGCGGCCGCCCGGGCGTCTCCGCGGCGATCGATCGATTGTCGCCGAGATTCGCGATCTCGTTGGTCAGGTTGCGGGCAACGAGGGCCACCCTGTAGCGTTCGTTGGCAAGCCCCAGGCGTACCCCGACTTGCTGGTAGGCGTCCCGTTGGCGAGGGATGGCATTGACCCGCGATTGGCTCTCGCCGACGTGGTTCAGGTCCGCGCGAACAAAGAAGTCCATACCGAACATCGCGTCCGGTCGCAGGTAGTCGACCACCAGCGAGGCGGTCAACTCCGGCACGAACTGCAGCGGGTCGCCGTCCTGGTTGATACCCGCCACGGTCTCGGTGAACTGGGCATCGGTATAGCCCACGTTGAGCGCCAAGAGGAGCCCGCCGCTGGGTTTCGCCATGAACTCCAACTCCACGCCACGGCTGCGCGCCGCCCCGAAGTTGCCCCGGAACTGGAACCCGCAGGTGAGCTGGATCCGCTGCTGGATACCGTCGAAGTCGATGGAGAATAGCGTCGCGTTGACCCGCGTCGCGGGGCCCAGGTCGGCCTTGACGCCCGCCTCGAAGCTGACGAGGTTGTCGGATTCGTAGCGCGAGGTGTCCACGCCCGCAAGACCCAACGCGGCGAGGTCCTCCGGACAGCCGAGGGTGTTCGGTATCGTGCCGTTGGCGCCCCCGAGCCGGAACCCTTCTGCCACCAGGGCGTAGAAGAAGAGGTCGTCGGTTGCCCGGTATTCGACCGCTCCCTTGAAGATGAAACCGTCTTCGTTCTGGCTGCCTCCCTCCGGCGGGATGCTCGACAAAGGCATGTCCTCGGCCAGCGGCACGCCGGCTGCGAGCCCGGCCTGCTGCTCCGTGAACGTGACGCTCGTATCGAACCAGCGCGACCCCACGACCGCGCTGAACCGATCCCCGAGCGCCAGTTCAACCTCGCCGAAAACGCCGGATTCCTCGACATCCGTCGGACGACTGGACGTGAACACGAGATCCCCGAACGGCCAGACGGCCGCCAACGGACCGGGAATTCCGAGGGTGTCCTTTAGCGCCGCAAAGTTGTCGTTGAGCCCGCGCGCGTAGTTGCGCGGCTGAAACGCCTCGTCATCGCTGGTGTCCTGGTAGAAAACGCCCGCGACGTAGTTCACCGAGCCGTCCAAATCCGAGGCGAACCGCACTTCCTGGACGAAGGTCTCGAAGTTGAGGGTCTGGAAGATCGGCGAAGTGACCGGTCGGACACCGATGACGTCGAACAGCCCGAAGCCGCCGGCGGCGCCGGGCAGAGCCTGTAGGAAGTTGATGAACGAACCGCTCGCTTCTACCTCGAAGGTCTCGCGCGCAAACCGGGACGTGGCCGACGTGAAACGACCGTGGTCGGTTGTGTAGTTGACGTTGAGGGTCATGAGCGTCCATTCGTCCTCGCCACCCTCGTCGACATCGAAGTCGCGGTTCTGGTCGAAGTTGTCCGAACGAACATCGGCCAGGGGAAAGCCGTCGAGATTCGTAGTCTGGCGCATGATCCGCGCCGTGACCGCGAGCGCGTCCGTCGGTTCCACGAGCAGGTGCGCTTGCATCGCGGTGACCTGCTGTCCGTCGACATCTTCGACGACGGAGGACGGCGCCCCGCTAAGCGTGGCGGGCGCCGAGAGGTGATTGGCTATCGTGCCGACACGGCGGTCGAATACCCCGGCCCGGTCTTCGAAGAGCCCGGAGAAGACAACCGCCGAGTGCTCGCCGAGCGGTGCGTTGACCGAGCCGTACAACAGGGAGTTGGCCCCGCCCGACTCCTTCGTCGAGGAGAGTTCGGCACGAATCCATCCAGCCATGCCGTCGGCAGATGGCCGGCGCGTGATCTGGCGGATGGTGCCACCGAGCGACCTCGCGCCGTAGAGCGTACCGGACGGACCACGCAATACCTCGATTCGCTCCAAGTCGAGGATCCTGGGATCGATGGTCTCGGTAATCGGCGTGTCGTCGATGTAGAAGCCGGTCGTGTTCGTACCCTCGATGCCCCGCAGGGAGATCGAGCGGTTCGACAAGATGCCGTCGGTGGCGGCGCCGAACGACAGGTTGGGGATCGTCACCGCGTAGTCGAAGAACTCGGTCAAGCCCCGGTCGCGCAATTCCTCCCCCGGGATAGACGACACGCTCTGAGGCAGGGACTGCACCGACTCGGAACGCTTGGTCGCAGTGACGATCACCTCCTCCAAGACCGGCTGGGCGTGCGCGCTGCCAACAAGGGCTGCGAACACTATCAGGCCGCCGCCCGGACCCCGCAACACGGTCAGTTTCTCTACCAGGCGCAACATGAGTGTCTCCCTCCTGCATCGGAAAAGGCGCATCGGTGAACATAGTAGGTGCGGCAGGCGGCGGGAATCGGGGATTTTCCCGATATGGCTGCCATCAGCGCCGGACCGGGCGCCATCTAGCCGGAGAGTCGATACGTCAACGCCGTCCGGTTGTGGGTTCCCGTTTTGCGGTAGATGTGGTCCAAGTGGTGCTCGACCGTCTTCACGCTGATTCGCAGCTGATCGGCGATCTGGGTGGTCGTCAGCCCACGGCTGGCCTTGCGGGCCACTTCCCGCTCTCTCGGCGTGAGGCCGAACTCGGCGAGTTTCGTCTCCGACACGACTTCCCGCCCGTCGCCGAGCAAGGCGATCAGGATCAGCGGCTGCGCTGTATCCAACGCCACCACATCTACCAGAGTCCGCGGCCAGCCGGGAATGTCGTCGAAGATCCGGTGTGCATCCGCCGGATTCGACGGCGAGCCTCCGTACTTCGACATCTGGTCCGCCACGTATGTCTTGAGTTGCCTAGGTACGCACGAAGACATGCCGCGGCTCGACTCGTCGACGATGCGAACGGTACCTGCCCACCCGAGAAGGCGTTGGATCGTACTACCGCTGCTATCCACCTCGCGCCAGCGCCGGTCGATCACCACGTACTCGTGGACGCCGGAGCGTTCCATGAACTTCCTGACCAGCGCACGGGTACGCAGGTGGCCCTCGGACTCGGACACCAGACGCAACGCCCCGGCGATCTGCGAAGCGAACAATCGCGCCTTGAGATGCTCGTCGGTGCCGTACACCGGTTTCCCGGGGCCACGGTGGAATCCGAACAAGCCGAGCATGCCCCGGCTGTCGTTCACCGCGAAGATGATGCTGTTGTGGATGCGCTGGGGGAGCAGGAAGTCCCGGTAGTAGCCGGACGCGACGTAGCCGCGTTCGCTCCCCACAACCTGGTCTGTGGACACGATCAGGGCGCTGCCGGCCCGGGCCCGGCGCCGGAGACCCGCGAAACACGGGTCGAAGGCGCGGTAGTGGTCCTCGTACTCCCGAACCCGCGCGCCGTTAAGGTTGTAGCCGATGCCGTCCCAGATCGGATGGGTGTCCAGATCCTCGCTCATGGAGTAGTAGACGCAACTCTTCGAACCGAAGAGTTCGGTCATCTGCCGGAACAGGGCGGGCGGAAACTCGGATTCGGCGGCGCACTCGCCGGCCACGCCGGAGATATCCAGGATGCTGTCGATGTCGGTCTCGGAGATGGTCGGCATTCGACTCTCCAAGGTGTCACGGTCTTGGCAGGCTCGACAATCCCATCCTACACCAACTCCGCGCGCGCTTTGGACGGCAGCGCTTTGGCCCGATACGGTCGTTTATGCTGTGCGAACCGACCATCGGAGGTTTGCGAGAATGATCGTAGGACTGGACCATATCGGCATCGTCGCGCACAGCATCGACGAAGCCCGCGCAACGCTCGAGGCGAAGATGGGGTTCTCCCTGGATGCGGGTACGCCGCTGCCCGACGGCGCGTACTTCGCACCGGAAGGCACCCACAACTACATGTTCCAGGTAGGTACCGGCGAAACACGCATCGAGGTCCTCATTCCCGTCGTCCCCGAAGCGGGCACCTACAAGTACCTGCAACGCTTCGGACCGGGACTGCACCACTGGGGCTACGGTTGCGACGACGTGGCCGAAGAAGCGGCACGCCTACGCGCCCGGGGCTTGAGGCAGATCGACCTCGGCGAACGACCCGACGGCGCGAACGTGTCGGTCGCGTTCTTCCATCCGAAGAGCACCGGCGGAATCCTCACCGAACTGGTGCCGGCTCGACGGCGGATATAATCACCTACCACGCCTGCGCTACGCCGCCGGGCACTTCGAATGCGTCGGCTATCGTGCCAACGCGGCCAGGAGAAGTTCGTTGGCGACCTGCAGCGACGGCACAATGATCTGTCCAAGCGACCGGACCTCCTCGTCCGGTTCGACCAGATCCGGGATCTGCAGCACCGAGAGTCCGGCGCCAAGCGCCGAGCGCACCCCGTTGGCGGAGTCCTCCAACGCCCAGCAACGTCCTGGTTCGATACCGAGTTCGGCGGCCGCGACAAGGTAGATCTCCGGGTCGGGCTTGCCGCGTTCGATCCGGTCACCGGTCACCTTGACCTCGAAGTAGCGGTCGAGGTCTACCGCCGTCATCCGGTCCGTCGCACCGGGCTCTCGCGTTGACGTGGCCAAGGCACAGGGCAAGCCTGCCTTACGCACGCTTCCCAGGATTTCGCGCGCCCCGGGCTTGACGGGTGGTGGCCGGTTCCTGAAGTTGGTGGCGTCGTAGGCATTCCATTCCGCCACCACGTCGTCGAACGGGAAGCCCGGTGCATGGCCGTCGATCAGGACTTGCCGCGTGTCGCGCGAGCGGCGACCGATGCAACGGTAGTAGGTGGACAGATTCGGCGTGACGCCATGTACGGAACCCTGCCTCTCGGTGTCCAGGAGCAGTCCGTCCATGTCGAACACGACCGCCCCCGGTGGGCCGAATCTCGCGATACTCATGTCCGAACCTCCCGAACGTCCTGGGCGCGCCGAAGTCTAGACTCCTTGAGCGCCCTTGATGTTCGCACTCAGGTTGCAGGTTGAAAATCGCTTCGAACTGCTCTTGAACGGCTCGCAAAGCGAGACGCACTAGCCTTCCTCACAATCCGGCAGCAAGACCGCCCGGGGTGGCAGTTCAATTCGCAGCGCTTAACAGCACTTTCTCAATGAAAGCCGACTTCCTCGCCCGGTACGAATCCTCATCGAGGCCGATGGAGTCCAGCTTGAGTTCGTTATACCTCTGCAACAGCCCGGGGTCGCTCCTCAACCGATCTCGAAAGACCAGGAACATCTCGAACCGGGATCCGTTCACTACAACCTGAATCGCAACGTCAGAACCGTACTTCGCAGTCTCAAGCATGCAGAGCGACTCGGTTCTCAAGGTGCCCGTCTTTTCTCGGAACCCCAAACCGTGGAGAAGCCCTATCGCCTTCTCGACCTCATCCGCCCGTACTCCGACGAAAATGTCCAAGTCGCCTTTCGACACGGCCCCGGGGACGGACGATGCGCCGATGTGCTCGATGCGGGCGCGCGGCAGGCAGGCGCGGATATCCGCCGACACCGTGCGAAAGAGCTTCAATGCTTCGGGTTGGTACTGGTCGGCCTCTAGAAATCTCATCCCAACTCCGGCGATACGTCCCTACTCCGCCAGACGACTCTAAATGAAGCAGCCCGGTTGCCCAATCCGTAGTCGGGACTCATCACCCATCCCAACGAGGTCGTCGTCGGTTATGCTGTCCCGCTGTTGGTTGGGAGGGCAATCGGGTGAGCGAGTTCCTGGAACGACGAGAGATCGGCCGTACCGGCCTGCAGTCAAGCCGGTTGGGCATCGGGTCTACCTTCAGCGTTTCATCGGGGCATCAACTACCTGTATTGGGGCACCGTACGCCAGCCGACGTTCGCGCAGGCGATGGTCAATCTCGCCAAGCAGCACCGGGACGACATGATCATCACGATACAGTCCTATTCACCGGACCCGAGCACCATCGAGGGCGAGGTCGAAGAGGCATTGAAGGCCGCCCGGGTCGACCGCTTCGACTTCCTGCTGCTCGGCAACCGCGCCACCGTCCCCGCCGACGCGTTCGTCGAGGTCTTCGAGCGACTGCGCGACCGGGACATCGTTCGGTTCATGTCGTTGAGCAGCCACAACCGCCCGATGCTGCCGCAACTGCTCGATCTCTACGCGCGCGGCGAGAGCCCCTACGAACTGTTGATGCTCCGCTACAACGGGGTTCATCGCGGAGCCGAGAAGGACGTCTTCCCCTTCGTCCCCGAGTCGGGACCGAAGCCCACGATAATGACCTATACGGCGACCCGCTGGGGCCACCTAGTCGATCCCGACAAGATGCCCGACGGCGAAGCACCCGTCAGCGCCCGGGACTGCTACCGCTACTCGTTGTCGCATCCCGCAATCGACATGGTGCTCTGCGGGCCCGCCAACGCCGTGCAGATGGACGAAGCGATTGCCGCCATGGAACGAGGACCCCTCGAACCCGACGAACGGGAGCGCATCGAGCGGATCGGCGCTTACCTCTACGGTCAATACGCACCCGCGTATCCGGACCAAGGCGATGCGGAGGACGTGGCGGCCGGACGCGCATTGTAGGGGAGGCCCTTGTGGCCACCCGCGGTAAGGTGCCGACGCCCTAGAGAATCCCCCAAGGGGCGACGAGGGGCGTCACCCCGAGACAACGCGTTTGCGCGACGACTTCATGACGCCACGGGGAGGCACATAGCCCTCGATCGGCCCGCTCCACCAGTTGCACACCCGACCGTCGCGGTAGTACTTGGGAATTGCAGCCTTGAACCGAGCGGCACGGGCTTCGCGGTCGGTGTCCTCCCCGTAGATCGCCTGCATCCGTACCTCGATGGTCGAACGCATGGGCGCGTCTACCGGGGTGTTGGGGTCGGCGACCGCGGTGTGGAACACGGTTCGCAGGTTCAACACTTCCTGGCGCGTATCGTACTGGCGGAACAGCAGTACCTCCTCGGGCGTCATGTCGGGAAAGTAGTACCAGCGCTGGTGTGGGCCGTGGATCAACCGCTGGTCCACGACCTTGGTGTACTGCTTGATGTTGCCGGTGTTCTGACCGTCGCCGAACACGATGTCGTCGATTCTCACGGAACGCATGTCGCATACCGCGAGCGGCATCAGCCGAACCGTCTCGGGAATGGCGCTGCGCCAGATGTTGATGCTCTCGAAGTGCCTCTCGTCGGGCACGATGCGCCTGAAGCCCCCCTCCACCGCGGGTGACATGTCGGCGTGGATGCCCTGGGCATAGGCGCCGCCGCTGCCGTTGGGCGTCGGCTTGACACCCCGCGGCCCGGTCTCGCCGCCGAACCCGTTGCGGTACTCGTGGCCGCCTCCGCGGACTTCGTCGCACCCGGTGACCCGTTTCAGCAGATCCCGGCACTCCCGGTAGAACTCGTTCCGCACGACATCGTTGTCCAGCAGGTCCAACGTGGTCGGCGCAGTGGCCAGCTGGAAACCGTGGCTTTCCAGGGTGGGCGCGGGATCCAGCAACCGGGCGTTGTGCACGACGATGGCTTCCCGGCTTCCGAGCGTCTTCAGGTCGTCGGGATGCTTCGCCGAGTAGTGGTTGGGAACCCGGTATCCCCGGTGACGGCTGTTGGCGAAGTTGGCGGTGGTCTCGATCGACGCCGGCTGCGAATCAGGCATCGTGGTCTCCCGTGAACGCGTGCGTGCCGGGCGACCCTGACCGGCTTCAGGGCCGCCATGGCAGGGCTCAAGTATAGACCGGCGCAAATGCCGTCTATACTTGATCGATTACGACACCCGCGAACGGCATCGCAGGAGACACCGGTGGACGAGCCCCGATACCCACAGCTTGCCAACAGTCCCCTTTACATTCGACGCGCCGAAGCTGCCAAGCTAGACCACCCGCCGGCTCCGTCAAGCCCGTTGGGGGCGGTCGCGCAAGCACGACTTCCCGGTTCGACCAGTCGCCGGGAAATGATCGAGGGCATCCTCGCCCAGGATCGCGATCTCGTCCCGGGAAGCTTCGGCACCGTCTACTACAAGCCCGTCACGGTCTGCGGCATCGAGTTGAAACTCGAGCCCGTGCAGCCGTCCATCGGCACGGTCGTCCACGGCATCGACCTCGCATCGGATCTCGACGATCCCGAGATGGTGACGTTCCTGCGCGAGTTGTGGCTCGAACGACGGGTCATCATGTTCCGTAACCAGGATCACCTGACGCGGGAGCAAATGGTGGCTTTCGCCGAACGCTTCGGCGAGGTGGGGGCGCAGTTTGGCGAGCGAGAACACATGCCGAACTCGCCCCACGGCCTGAACCAGCAGGTCAAGGTCGAGGGCATTCCGAACATGCTCGTAGTGCCTTCCGACGAGACCGTTCCCAGTGCCGCATCCGGCTGGCATGCCGACGCGACCTGGCAGCGGCGGCCACCCATGGGGTCGATCCTAATGTGCCGGGAGGCACCGCCGGTCGGCGGCGACACCTGCTTCTGCGACTGCTACGGGATGTGGGAGGGGCTGCCATTAGAGACCAAGCAGCGCCTTGAACGGCTCACGGCAGTCCACATCGGCGGCGTGGCCCACCAGATGGATGGTGTTACGCCCATGGCCGTTCACCCCGTTGCCCGGACCCACCCGGAGACCGGGCAAACGTCCCTCTACGTCCAACAGGGCTTCGTACGCCGGTTCTCTGAAGAAGACGGCGTGCCGGAAGACGAGGAGAGAGCGCTGCTTTGGCGGATGAAGCTCCAGGAAGGACGCCCCGAGTACACCTGTCGCTTTCGCTGGCAACCCGGCTCCATCGCCATGTGGGACAACCGCTGCGTCCTGCACGCGGCGAGCGGCGACTTCTGGCCGCACCGGCGACTGATGGAGCGGCTGACGATCCTCGACTTCGACGAGTCACGGCGGACGCCGTACTACGCACCGGAAAAGCACTGACGGGCCCGACTACCGTCGACACCCGCAAACGGCATCGCAGGAGACACCGGTGGCCGAGCCCCAAGACCCTCAACTTGCGAACAATCCCCTCTACCTTCGACGCGCGGAGGCTGCCAAGGCGGACCATCCGCCGGCGCCGTCAAGCCCGTTGGGGGCGGTCGCGCAAGCACGACTTCCCGGGTCGACCAGTCGGCGGGAGATGATCCAGGGCATCCTCGCCCAGGATGGCGATCTCGTCGCGGGAAGCTTCGGCACCGTCTACTACAAGCCCGTCACGGTCTGCGGCATCGAGTTGAAGCTCGAGCCCGTGCAGCCGTCCATCGGCACGGTCGTCCACGGCATCGATCTCGCCACGGATCTCGAGAATCCCGAAATGGTGACATTTCTGCGCGAGTTGTGGCTCCAGCGACGGGTCATCATGTTCCGCAACCAGGATCACCTGACGCGCACACAAATGGTGTCCTTCGCCGAACGCTTCGGCGAGGTGGGCGCACCGTTCGGCGAGCGCGAACACATGCCGAACTCGCCCCACGACCTGAACCAGCAGGTCAAGGTCGAGGGCATCCCGAACATGCTCGTACTGCCATCCGACGAGACCGTTCCCAATGCCGCATCGGGCTGGCACGCCGACGCCACCTGGCAGCCGCGCCCACCCATGGGGTCGATCCTGATGTGCCGGGAAGCACCGCCGGTCGGCGGCGACACCTGCTTCTGCGACTGCTATGGGATGTGGGAAGGGCTACCCGAAGAGGTCAAGCAGCGGGTCGAACATCTAACGGCGGTGCACATGGGCAGCGTGGGCCACCAGATGGATGGTATTACCCCCGTGGCCGTTCATCCCGTTGCCAGGACCCACCCGGAGACCGGGCAAAAGTCGCTCTACGTGCAACAGGGCTTCGTACGCCGGTTCGCGGAGGAACACGGCGTGCCGGAAGACGAGGAGAAAGCGCTGCTTTGGCGGATGAAGCTCCAGGAAGGACGCCCCGAGTACACCTGTCGCTTCCGCTGGGAACCCGGCTCCATCGCCATGTGGGACAACCGCTGCGTCCTGCACACCGCGAGCGCCGACTACTGGCCCCACCGGCGGTTGATGGAGCGACTGACGATCCTCGACTTCGACGAGTCCCGGCGGACGCCGTACCACGCACCACCGGCGCACTGAAAGTCGCCGCGCGGTAAAACCCCGTCACGCATCGGAATCGGCGAGGCAGACCTGCGGCATTCCGGCCAATGACCTAGGCAAGGCCAACCCAACGTTCAACTCCCGGTCGACAGTTCGGCCACCCGGTCCACGACGTGTCGCCGGTACGCGGTCTCGAGGCGGCGCTCACTCCAAGGCCGTCCATTGCGCTCGAAGGCGTCGGCGATGACGGCAGCCAAGGCAAAATCCAAATAGGGAAGGACGTCCGCGCTTGACCCGCGGAACATTCCCCGCCGACACAGCACGCCAAACACCGTCCGAGCACACCAAAACGGGTTGTGCAGCAGGATGCCTGTCAGCATCTCGCGCGTACCGACGAATGCCTGTTCGAAGTCGATGAACTGGCTGACCACACCACCCTCAACGAAGACGTTCGAAGCGTTCCAGTCGAGCTTGATCAAGACCTCGTCGGTGATGGTGATCCGCGAAGCCGCCACCCGGAGCCGCCGGACGATCTCCTCGGCCTGACGCGAGCCAGTCGGGTAGTCACCCAAAATCGCCGCCACCCGGTCCCGGTACGCACTCGCCCCGACGCTGTCGTAGTAACGCTGTTTCAGGGTGCCTAGGTCGGGGCCCATCGACAGGAGATCGACGACCTTCTCCGCGTAGTCCGCCGAGAGACCAGCACGGGAATCGCCGTCGGGCTGGAGTTCCGAACACCGTGTTCCCGGCGCACGGGTAATGACAACGGCCCGTTGGTCCAGAAGAGACTCGACTAAGTCCGGGATCAGCTCGGACGACCCGTAGTGCGCGTAGAAACCCACCTCGCGCAGGTACTTCCCGAGGGGATCGCCGTTATCGTTGTAGACCTTGCGGACTAGGGTCCCGCCAGTGGAGAGCGCCACCTCGCTTTTGCCTCCTTGAGGCAGCGACATGCCCTTGGACACTCCTCGCTCCCGAAGCGCCGCGGACGTTCCTCAGGACGCCCGGTAGGGGTGTCTGGCCGCAACTTCCTCGTCGAGTTCGACCCCGAGCCCGGGCTTCGTCGGCGGGATGATGTGGCCGTCCTCCCACTGGATGGGCTCTTTCAGGATCTCGGCGTGGAAGCCGTCGAAGCGGCCGATGCTCTCCTGGATCAGGAAGTTCGGGCTGCACGTGTCCACTTGGATGTTGGCAGCCGCCTCGATGGGACCGCAGTAGAGATGCGGGGCGATCTGCGCGTAGTAGGCCTCCGCCATGCCGGCGATCTTGCGCGCCTCCAGGATGCCGCCGACCCGGCCGAGGGCCATCTGGAGTATGGCCGCGGCCTGCTTCTCGAGTAGCTCACGGAACTCGAACTTGGTCGCCAACCGCTCGCCCGAGGCCACGGGAATCGTCGTCGCTCGCGCGACCCGGGCCATCTCGTCGCGGTTTTCGGGCGGCACCGGTTCCTCGAACCACAGGGGATCGTACTGCTCGATTCGACGCGCGAAGCGGATGGTGCCCGACGTTGTCGACTGACCGTGGGTACCGATCAGGATGTCGGCCTTGTTGCCCACGGCCTCCCGAACGGCCCGCACCACCGCTTCCGCATTGTCCAGCCTGTCCAGCGGTGGTTCGCGCGGGTCACGGTTGCCCATGACGTCGATCAGGGGGTCGAACTTGAGCGCCGTGAAGCCCTGCTCGAGGTGCGCCAAGGCACTCGGCCGGGCCGCCTCGGGGTCGGTGTGCGGCGAACGCCGACTGGTGTCGCCCGGCGCGGGATGCATGTACGTGTATGACCGCAGCTTGTCGTGGTAGCGACCGCCGAGCAGGTTGTAGATCGGCTGGTCGAGCGCTTTGCCCATGATGTCCCAGCAGGCCATTTCGATGGCACTCAGGACACCCATCACGGTGTGGTCGGGGTGTTGATGGTGGTCGTGGGACTCGTAGCCCTCGCCGTAGTAGACATCCCGCCACAGGCGCTCGATCTGGAACGGATCGCTGCCGACGACGTAGGTCTCACCCACGTCCTCTATCAACCTCGCCACGGTGAGCGGGTGGAACGGCACCTTGTAGGCCTCGCCGATGCCCTCGATGCCGTCGTCGGTGGTGAGTTTGACGAAGATCCAGTTGCGGCCGCCCCGGTGCGGCGGCGGTGTCCCCACGACGTAGGGCCTGACGTTGACGATTCTCACGGTGGTGCTCCTTGCTCGAGATGTCTACTGAGGAAGTCGAAGGCGAAGTCGATCTCCTCGCCCGGGACCTGCGGGTGCAGTCCGGGATTCGCGTGCATGCGCTTGTCGGCGCTGGCAATCGCATCGAACAGTTCGAGATAGCCGTCCCGGGGAAACAGTTCGTCCTCCAACTGCATCAGGAACAGCACCGGACAGCGGATTCGCGCCGCATCCGCCCGCACCCGTTCGGCAAACGGCCGCCCCGCGCGGGTCGTGCCCAACAAGCCGAGGACCGCCGCCTTGGTTTCCGGCAGCCCGGCAAGCGTTGGAATGCCGAAGATGGACCCCATGGAGAGCCCGAAATAGCCGATGTCGCCAACGTCCGATTCCTCTCGAACCGCAGCCAGGGCAGCGAGCCAGTCCTCGACCATGTCGTCGATGAACGTCCTGCGGCGCATCTCCTCGCCCAACGCGGCGCGGCCACCCGGCCCGACCTGGCGAAGGCCGTGTACGGGGCCGTCGATGGCAAGGGCCGAGCAACCCGTTCGTCCGAGTCGGGCCGCCAAATGACAAATAGGCGCCTGGTAGCGGTCGCCCGATGCGCCGTGGCCGAACAGGACCAACGGACCGCGCGGCACCGCGCCGGACGACCACAAGGCACCGGTCACGGGCCGTTCGCTACCCGAACGGGCCAGACGGAACTCGCGAACCGACCGGCCCGTGGGATCGTTCGCGGGCCACCACTCGATGTCGAATACCCGGGTCATCGGGTGAACGGGCAGGTGCCCGTTTCGGCAATGTCCACTCACTCCCCCGTTGGGTTTGCGGAACCGCCAAATATACGCGCTGACGCAATCCACCGCCCGAACCCACGCCACGGCGGGCGAGCGACCCGTCCCTCGTCGGGGACGGACCTCGCCTACCATGCCCGAAGAGTTGCTGCGATACTCCCGAACCGTCGTGGTGGCACATCCACATGGAGTAACGCATGCTCGATTTCGCAGGTCTGAACTGGTGGGCGATCCTTGTCGCCACCGTGGCGGCATTCATGCTCGGCTACGTCTGGTACGGTCCGGCCTTCGGCAAGGCCTGGCTTGCCGCACTCGGCAAGACCGAGGACGAGATCGAACCGTCACCCACGCCGTTCATCGTCAGTGCGGTCGCCGCACTCGCCACATGCCTGGTGGTGGCCGCCTTGATGAGCGGGCTCGGCATGACGGGAATCGGCGACGGAGCCATCCTCGGCCTGCTCACCGGAGTCGGCTTCATCGCCGCATCCATGGCCTCGGACACCGCGTTCTGCGGCTGGGGTTGGAAACTCTGGGCCATCCAGGCCGGCTACCGGGTGACCTACTCGATTCTCATGGGCGCGATCATCGGCGCCTGGCCGGCGTAACGCGGCGAGCCATGCCCGGACCGCGCTCCGAAGTCGGCCTTCGGATCGCCATACTCGTCGTACGCTCGCTGGCGTGGGCGGTGTCCTGGCTCGGAATCGGCACTTTGCGTTGCCTGGGTGCACTCGTCGGCAGACTGATATCGCTCGGCAACGGTCGTGCCGCTTTCGTGACGCGGGTCAACGTCGACCTCGTGTATGCGGACAAGGATGCCGACTGGCGGCGGAACCTCGTCCGCGCGAGCCTCGAGCAGACGGCGATGACACTGTTCGAAGCGGCGGCCATGTGGACCTGGCCGCTGCCACGCCTGACAAAGTTGCTGAGAGAGGTCGAGGGCGTGGGGCTAATCCAATCGTCCTGTTGCAGCACTTCGGCAACTGGGAGTTCATCGGCTACTACCTGAACACCCTCGAGACCCTGACGGCGCTCTACCAACGACGCCGGTCCGGCGCCGTGGACGAAGCACTGGTGCGCGCCCGCGCCCGGTTGGGAAGTCGCTCGGTACCCGACAACGTCGCCGGCCTGCGCCAGTTGCTGAGGACGTTGCGCGAAGGCGGCCTCGTGGCGATCCTGCCGGACCAGGTACCCGCCGACGAATCCGCCGTCGTTGCCCCGTTCTTCGGTCGGCGGGTGCTCACGATGTCGCTGCTGTCGAAACTGCTGCAAAGGGTCGACGTCGACGTGGTGGTGGCCGCAGCAACACGCGTCGCCGGTGGTTTCTCGATCCGCATCGAAACCATCGACGGGGCGATACACGACCCGGACGCCGCGGCGAGCGCCCGGGTGATCAATACCGCCGTCGAGACCGTCGTCAGGCGGAACCCGGCCCAATACCAATGGGAGTACAAACGCTTCCGGCTCCGGGACGAGCCGGACATCTACAAACGCTGAAGGCACGTCGATCCATCACCGGACGCGACGCCCTACCCTACGATCGGATTCCCTTGGCGAACTCGTCCCAGGGGCCGGTGATGGCGAGCGTGACACCGGGGTGTTGAATGTTCGCGAAC
>JAGWBM010000078.1:11558-12011 GCA_021295895.1 Pseudomonadales bacterium | reverse complement strand
GTTCCGGACGCTCAGGCTTTGTGTCCCCGTGGTCATGCTGTCTCTTGCTAGGGCCAAGCGAGCATTATGCTTGGCGCGGAAAAGGGATGCCATTCGACGACCCGTCGCGTCCCGTCGCATTGGGAGTCGACGAGGACCGGCGTAGGATGTAGTGGTGTTTCGAGCGGCCTGTAACGGGAGGCGAAGTTGACCAGACGCGAGTGGGATCCTGCCACGCCGTCGGTTCCGACGCACCGAAACGCGGCAACGCGAAACAGGTCCACGGCGGCTACGGGGAGACTTTCGACGACGCCTTGGACGAACTCCGTCGAGTCGTTGAGGCGCAGATATCGTTCGCGGTACAGCACGACAATGTGGATCAGGTCTTCATTCCTGCAGAGCCCCACTATTTCAAGCTCTATGCGGACCTGAAACGAGAGACTATGAAGCGTAGGCTCTTGGATCTCGAAGCGA
>JAGWBM010000078.1:9573-11334 GCA_021295895.1 Pseudomonadales bacterium | reverse complement strand
CGGAATGCTCCGGGATATCGTTCGAGTGTTCGAACTCCCAGCAGATGTCTTTGATCGGTAGGTGCGGGTGGTGCAACCGGGTCCTCAACCCGCCGCCAATTCCTCCGAGAACAACGACGGAAAGTGCGTCAGCGGTTCGCCGGGCCCTGCCAGCAACTGCTGTTGCCGAGGCGTTAGATCGATACCTTCGGGTGCCGTAACCCGGGTCGAGCCCCAACTCATGCTCGACACGCAGTACTTGTAGAGCAGGGTGCGGCGTTCGTGGTCGCCGGCCCAGCGAGCGGTTCCGTGGGTCAACGCTTCGGTGAACAGGGTGAGGCTGCCGGCCGGGGCTTCGACGATCTTCACCCAGGGCGAGTCCTGGTGCGCTTCGTGAATGGGCTTCGGAATGCGAAAGTTCGCCTTGTGACTGCCCGGGACGACGCAGAATCCTCCGATGCCTGGACCGGTGTCGTTCAAGTTCCAACTCCCGGTGACGAATCCCGACGACATGCGGTTGTTGGGAAACGTGTAGAACTCGCCCGGCGGTGACGTCGCGTGGGGCGAACTGGCCCCGTAGTCGGCGTGGAGCTTTCCCGCGGGCCATCCCTTGCGCATATGGATGCCATAGAGGCGCTCGAGGCGGAAACACTCGCCGAGACGCATTCGCAAGACCGACATGATCACCGGGTGATCCATGAGCCGGACGAAGGGCTCGCCCCACTGCAGGAAGCCGGGACCGGTCTTCCGAATCGCTCCGGCGGCACTGCCGAATCGCGGGAAGTGCTCGGGGGGCGGCGGAAGATCCTGGGCGTCGATCAAGTCATTGAGTTCGGCCACTTCGCCGGCCGTCAGCGCATCGTCGATGACGAGGTAGCCGTTCAGATCAAAAAGGTACTGCTGTTCCTCGAAGTCGGGTTTCACGTTCACCCCCTCGCCAATCGCTCAGCCCGCGTCCCTCGCGCTCTGGAAGCCGGGTCGTTGGGATAGCCGGTCGTAGTATGCCTGCGTGTACGGATAGTCGTTCGAGAGCAAGCCGAAGTTGGACGCGAGCAGCAGCGAGTATCCCGTCATGATGTCGGCGACGGTGAAGGCGTTGCCGACAAGGTAGTCGGACTTCGAAACCACGTCCTCGATGGCGGCGATGCAAATGCGCGATCGGGCCTTGCAGTCCTCGATGACGAAATCCACCTGGCGGCCCTCCGGCGCCACGCGATTGTGGTTGACGATTTCGCCCAGGGGCCGAGCAAACGTTGCCTCGGCGAACCAGGACCATTGCCGGCACAGGGCACTTTCGGTCGACCCCGGTGCGGGCTGGAGTCGACCATCGCCGTATCGTTCGAGCAGGTAGTCGCAGACGGCACCGGATTCGAACATCGTGAAGCCGTCGACGCTCACCGCCGGCACCTTTCCGGTCGGGCTCTTGCTGCGCCATTCGGGGCTGTTCTTGAATCGTGGCGAGAAGTCGATGACTTCGACTTCATAGGGGATGCCAAGCTCCTCGCAAAGCCAGATTACCCGGACGCCACGGGTGCCCTTGACGTGATAGACGGTGACCATGGCTCCTCCTTAGGCCGTGAAGAATGCCACGACCGTCCAGCACACGGCCGCGAGGCCGGCGGCGACGCTGGCTTGCGGGATCTGCGTCTTGACGTGATCCATCAGGTCGCAGCCGGTGCACATGGAACTCAACACCGTGGTGTCGGAGATCGGCGAACATTGATCGCCGTAGACGCTGCCGTCCATGACCGCGGCGAAGCAGAGGGTCATGAACAGTTCCGG
>JAGWBM010000078.1:711-9248 GCA_021295895.1 Pseudomonadales bacterium | reverse complement strand
GAGCCATGGATGACGAAGGTCGTGATGGCGATGCCGATCAACGCGGCCAACGGCAGGAAAAACTCCAGCACGTTCGGCTTGTAGTTTTCGGGGACGTTGCTGGCCTGCAGTTCCTTGGCGCTCAACGGTTCGGCGCCGGGTGCATCCAACTCACCCGTGGATCGGGCGCGCTCCATGGCCTCGCGCATCTGCCGACCGAGGAAGGGCGGGCGTTCGACGCTGAGCAGGAACGTACCGAGAATGGCGAAGATCGCGTAGAAGCAGAACGGCACGCTCGAGAAAAAGAAGCTGATCCGGTCGGTTTCGGTGGCGAGGAAGCTGACGCCGGCGACGAAGATGAACGCTTGGACGTAGCCGGGCCATGCATTGAACGCCAACTGGGACGCGATCGGCGAGGCCGTGGAGTCGACCACGTAGGCGAGTTCCTCGTGGCTGATGCGCTCCTTGTCGGCCAGCGGCTTGACCGTCGTCCCGACAAGCACCGTGCTCACGGTGCCGCCCTGGAAGAAGATGACGCCCAGGCTCCAGGCCACGAGCTTGGCCGTACGCGGGCCGCGGACCACGTGCCGGGTCATCAATTCGGCAAACGCCTGGGCCGCGCCGGTACGCGACCAGACGCCCATGAGCCCGCCCAACAACCACAGGTAGAGGATCAGGATGCCGGCGACCTTGGCCGTGCCCAACTCCGGGATCAGCACGTCGCCGGTCAGATCGTACTGGCCGAGAACCAGGGCGCCGGCGATGATGCCGCCCAGCAGCGCGGTGATCGGCTCCTTGGTCACCCAACACAACAGCACCGCCACGACCGCGGGCAGAAGTGACCACCAGCCCCAGTGGGGTTGCGCAACAAGCTGATAGAACGCAGGTTCTTCGCCGCTTTCGTCGACCACGAACTGTTCTGTAACGGACGGCGTGGTGCCCGTTTCGGGGAGTCGAGCCGGGTTCAGTTCGGCATCCGCGATGGGAATGGCGTGGAAGTAGACGCGATCGCCTTCCAGGACGTAGTAGGTGCCCGCCGCATCGGTCTGGGTGTCGAGACGCACCTGATTGATGGTCCACGTCGGCGAGACCGTGACGCCGACCACGGCGGCCAGCGCCATGGCGACGACGAAGATGACGAACGTGCGGAGTCGGGCTAGGGTCATGGTGCACGGGCACCCTTGCATGCGAAGCGAACGATTATGCGGGGCGACTCGCGGCCAAGTCCATCGCGTCCAGGGTAGCCGCGAACTTCCCGCATCAGGGCGACTCGCGTTTCGACCCCGCCAGTCGCGCCGCGATGCCACTCGAATCGAGAAAACGACCCGTCCGCGTGCCGGTGGCACGTTCGGCCACGGCGGCGAGTTCGTCCACGGTGTCGACATCCAAACCCCATGCCGTGTTGCGCACGACTCGCGGCTCGATGCCGGCTCGGCGCGCCGAGGCGATATGCGGTTTGAAGCTCTTGCCGTCGAACAGGTACTCGAAAGCGTTGGGCGGCGACGACGCGGCGGCGTTGGTGCCGATGTCATTACCGTCGGGTACGAGTGTCACTTGCTCGTGACCGTCGAGCACGACGTCGACATCCTCAGGTCGAATTAGGGGTACGTCGCCCGGCACGAACAGGGTTCCTTCGGCCGCACGTTTGTGCTCTGCATAGGCTCCGGACTGAACCACGGCGCCCGAAAGGTCCGCGGCGGAGTCCTCGAACACGTCTACGCCGAACTCCTCGGCCAGTTCGAATGCCGTGGCGTCCCGGGATACCAGCAGAATCCCGCTCAGCGCCCGGCACCGCGTGAGGGCGTCCAGCACGTCCCGGATCATGGCGAGCACCAGGCTCTCCCGTTCGCGTTCGTCGAGAACGGACTCGAGCCGTCGCTTCGCCCCGGTCGCGCCCTTGAAGGGAACCAGGGCCCAGATGCCCGCCGCGATCGTCAACGGATGAACTCCAGGACCGCTCGCGCAAGTTGCACGCGGTCGTCGGTGGAGGACATGACGGTTTGCAGGGTGACGGTCTGCATGCCGAGGGCTGCCACCTTGGTCCGGGCGCACGCATCCACTTCGTCGACGACGAAGTGGCTGACGAGACCGGCGTAGTGTTTGGCCACCTCGACGGTGGTTGCCGGGATTCCCAGTTCCCGCATCATCTTGGCGGTGGGTCCCTTGATGGCGCGTCCCCCCACGATGGGCGACACCGCGACGATGGGCGCGCCGGTCGCCAGCAGAGCGTCGCGCATGCCATTGACGGCGAGGATCGGGTCAACCGAAACGAAAGGATTCGAGGGACAGATCACGATCGCCGTCAGCGACTCGAACGGGATGGCCGGGTTCACGCTCGCCGCTTCCGCCCCCGCGAATTCGAAGCCGACGGCCTTCGGTGCGCAACGGTCGCGTACGAAGTAGTGCTGGAATGCCAACGGGCCATCGGGGCTCAGCACCCGGGTGCGCACGGGATCGTCGGACATCGGCAGAATCGAGTGTTCGACGCCCAAGCGGGCGGCGATCTCCCTCGTCGCGGCGGTCAGGCTTAAGCCTAGTCCCAGGAGGGTTCGCCGATGCAGATGCAACGCCAGGTCGGCGTCGCCCAAACGGAACCAGGTTTCGCCGCCGAAACGTTCCAGGGCGGCCATGAACCGCCACGTCTCGTCCTTGCGGCCCCATCCGGCGACCGGGTCGGCGACTTCGGCCAGGGTGTAGGTAAGGGTGTCCACGTCGGGTGATATGTGAAGGCCGAGATGCTCGAAGTCGTCGCCCGTATTGACCACGAATACGACCTCCTCGGGTGGCAGCACCTTGGCAAAGCCGAGGGCCAGCTTTGCTCCGCCGACACCGCCGGTTAGCGCCAGGAGGGTCATCGGAACAGATCCTCCTCCAGTGCTCGGGGGATGTCGGCTGCCGACTGCTGGACCTCTTCGGCGGGGAAGCCCCGGATCAATGCCGCGGGCGTTCGCTCCGTGGTCTCGCCCATCGCGAGCGTTGCCGCGCTCGCCAGGCTGTCCGCCCGGTTGATCAACGTCACCTTGAGTTCACGTCCGTAAAGGTCGTTGCCGCCCCGACGGTCGTCCAGCACGGCGATTCCGGCCGCACCGATGGCAATGCCGACGGTTCCCAACCGCCACGGCCGGTTGGCGCTGTCGGTGATGAGTACCCCGATGTGCTGTCCGGTGGCATCCATCAGCGCACGACGAATCCGGGTTGCGCTGGCATCGGGGTCCTTCGGTAGGAGCAGGGCGCTCGCTCCCGTGCCGTGGTCGACGTTGGATTGGTCTACGCCCGCGTGGGCACCGACCAGGCCGAGCCTGTGACGAACGATGAGTACGCCGGGCTTCTTGCGCACGACTTCCGTGGACTCGTCGAGAATGAGCTGAACCAGGCGTGGATCCTTGTCGGTCTCCTCCGCCAGCCGACACGCCTCCCCGGAGGCCTCCACCGTGGCCAGGTCGACTTGACGGCCTTCGGCCTTGGACACGACCTTCTGCGCGACCGCAACGATGTCGCCGTCCTCCAGGGCGAGTCCGCTCTCGGCGAGTCCGTCGAGAAGCAGTGATGCGAGGTCGTCCCCGGGTTCGACCAGCTTGATGCCGCCGATGGGCGTGATGCGGATACCGCCGAGCATTGCGAGCGGTCAGCGATCCGCTTGGCCGACGATCTTGATGCCGGAGTGGGAGATTTCGTGGCGGCGGTTGATCTGGATAAGGATGCTGGTCAGCGCTTCCGCGGCGGCCGAGTTCTCGATCGGGCCGGCGTGCCAGGCGCGCATGCCGGCCTCTTCGGCGAGTTGGATGACCTTGTCCCGGGCGGCACGCTTGTTGCCGGCCACCAGCACGTCGCACTCGATCGCCACGTCCTCCTGGAGGAGATGCGCGGCGATGTTCTGAAAAGCCGTCACGACCATCACCTCGTCACCCAGGCAGTCCTGGGCCCGCTTGCCGGCGCTGCCGACTTCCGGTAGCTGCACGGTGCCGACCTTCGGCGGCACCAGCGGCACCGTCACGTCGATCAGGATCTTTCCCGTGAGCCCGTGGCGCACCGTCTGCAGGGTCGACACCTGGTGTTCGGCGGGGACCGTCAGCACGACGATGTCGCCAGCCGCCGCCGCATCCGGGTTCTCCATCGCGTCGGCGGGTGTTTCGGGACTGATTCTCTTCAGGTTCGCGACGGCGTTGCGGGCCTTCTCGAGTGTGCGTGAACCGATGACGATGCGATGACCGGCCTTCGACCAACGGATCGCCAATCCGGTGCCCAGGTCGCCCGTGCCGCCCAGGATCGCGATCGTCTCCTTGTCTCGTTCCACGCCCTCTCCGAATCCGCTGCCGTGCGAAGCGGCGCATTATCCGTGCACCGGTGGACGGACGCCAGCAGTCGCGGAAAACACGGGACCGCGTACGATATCTCCGCCGGTTCGGTAGGACGGAAATTGCGTGTGTCCGTCACGAGTGACGGGCCAGCCCGGCCGACTGTGCGCGAATGCTGAGGGGCACGTGGTTGCGGATCGGCCAATCGGGTGGGTCTGGGCGCTCGGCTGATCGGTCCCGTGTCGCATTCGTAGAGGCGCGTGAAGTGGAACTAACCGTTGACCGTGGGGTCGAAATCGAATGCGTCATCTATGGTGTTCAGACGGGAGGAAGTTGATGGACGTTCGTATTCTCATATCGGTGATCCTACTCGCTGCGGCCACGGCCGCAGCCGCAGACCCACAGCCCAGCGGTGTCACGAAGAAATGGTCGGTGTCGTTGCACGAGGCGGCATTTCCCGAATTTTCGGGCATCGAACGCCCGGAGGTCCCTCAGGGGTCGGACGGCTGGACGGAGTCGTGGACCTTGCTGACGCCCCACTTGGGCTTGGGCTACTCGCTGAACGAACACTGGTCCGTCGAGACAGCCATTCAGATGGGACCGAAGAGCAGTTTCAACTCGACGGAATCCGGGTCGGACAGCTTCCCGCAGAGCGAGTTCAAGAGTTCGCTTGCATCGGTGGTGGCTGCGCGCGAGTTCAAACTGCAGGACGGATGGTCCTGGTCGCCAAAGTTCGGCCTTGCACTCTCGTTGCTCGAGTACCGGGAGGATACGGACGCCAATAGGTGGAAGACTCGGACGGAAGTGGCCATCAACCCCGTCGTGACGTTGGAAGTCAGCAAACCGATCACGGAAAGTTGGTCGTTCTCGGCCGACTACACCCGGTACTTCACCGGCGAGGACGAAATCAACAACTCGGTCAAGTTCGGCGTTCGGTTTAGGTTCTGATTTTCGCGACGTCGCCGGCGGCGCGAGGTCGCATCGACTCGGCGCCCCGGCCGACGCTTTAGGCGTCGCCGAGCGCCCCCCAGAGAAACCGGAACGCCAACGTCCACATGTACGCGCGCTGGGCGTTGTCCGCGGCACCGGCGTGCCCGCCCTCCACGTTCTCGTAGTACATCACGTCGTGCCCCATGTCCCGCATCCTGGCAACCATCTTGCGGGCGTGGCCGGGATGCACGCGATCGTCGCGGGTGGAGGTCGTCACCAATAGCTTCGGGTAGTCGACGTCGTCGGCGACGTTGTGGTAGGGCGAGAAGCCCTCGATGAAGGCCCACTCCTCGGGGTCGTCGGGATCGCCGTACTCGGCCATCCAGCTCGCACCCGCGAGCAGTTCGTGGTAGCGGCGCATGTCGAACAAGGGCACCTGGGCGACGATGGCGCCGAACAGGTCGGGGCGCATGGTCAGCATGTTGCCCATCAGGAGACCACCATTGCTGCCGCCCATGGTGCCGAGTTGCTTGGGCGTCGTGACCCCGCGCCGAATCAGGTCCTCGGCGACGGCGATGAAATCCTCGTAGGCGCGCGGACGATCCGCCTTTAGCGCCGACTGATGCCAGTCGGGTCCGAACTCGCCCCCGCCGCGGATGTTCGCGACGACGTACACGCCCCCGCGCTCAAGCCAGGCCGCGCCGGTTCCCGCGGAATACCGGGGTACCTGGGCGATCCGGAAGCCGCCGTAGCCGTATAGGAGCGTCGGCCGAGACCCGTTGGCTTCGCCGGGCGAGACCTGGAAATAGGGTATCCGGGTCCCGTCGGCGGACGCGGTCCAATGTTGGGAAATGGTCAGGCCGTCGGCGTCGAACTTGCCAGGCGCGCGCTTCAGGACGACGGGGTCTTCACCCACCGAGGCAAGCGACAGGGTCGATGGGGTCAGGTAGTCGGTGGTTTCGAGGAAATACCGGTCGTCCCCGTCCGGGTCCACGGCGTCGGCGTCGATGGTCTGGAACCCGGTGCTGTCGACGCCCTGAAGCGGAGCGATCATCCAGCCGTTCGGCCCGGGTGTCCCGACTTCGATCCGGTTGCGCACGTTGTCGAGAACGTTGATGAGAACGTGATTGCGGGTCAGCGAATAACCCGCGAGCGCGGTACCTTCGCCCGGCTCGAACAGAACCGCGAGGTCGCGTTCGCCGGCGAGGAAGCGCGCCAACCGAATGGCGAGCAGACTCCCCGTCGCGTAGGTGCCCGTTTCGGTAACCCAGTCGCTGCGCGGGGTCACATAGAGCCAGCCGCGATGGACGGCGAAGCCCGCATCGGAAGGGATGCCGAGGGGTACCAATTCGTCATCGCGGCGAATGAACCGGTCGCTGTTGTAGAAGTCGCGGCCCCGGTACACGAACTGCATCTCGAAGCCCGGTGACAGTTCCGCGTAGGCGCTGACGGAGACGTCCGACGTCTCGCCCTCGAAGACCGTGGTCGCGTCCTCGAGTGCCTGGCCGCGCCGCCACAGCTTGACGATGCGGGCATAGCCGGAATCCGTCATCGTCCCCGGCCCGAAGTCGGTCGCGACGAAGATCTCGTCGGGTCCCGCCCAGGCGACGGTTCCCTTGGACTCGGGGAGCGAGAAGCCGCCTTCCACGAAAGCACGGGCGACAAGGTCGAACTCCCGGACGACGACGGCATCCGCGCCACCCCGCGACAGCCGCAACAGGCATCGGTCGTAGGTGGGTACCAGGATGGGGGCGCCGGCGTAGACCCAGTTCTCGCCTTCTTCCCGGCCCAGCGCATCGATGTCGAGAACGACCTCCCAGGCCGGATCCGGCTTCCTGTATTCGTCGAGGGTCGTGCGCCGCCAAAGTCCTCTCGGGTTGGCCTCGTCCTGCCAGAGGTTGTAGTACCAGTCGCCGGCCTTGTAGACGTAGGGAATACGGTCGTCGGCATCGAAGATCCCACGCAACCGTCGTTCGAGGGGTTCGAATTCCGGATCGTCCGCAAATGCACGGCGCGTTACGTGGTTGCGCTCCTCAGCCCACTTGAGCGCATCGTCGCCGGCGACGTCCTCCAGCCAAAGGTACGGATCCTCGTCAGTCGAACAGCCGAACAACGCCACGGTCACTCCTACGCTCGCCAGTAGTCTCATCATGGTCCGGTTGACCGCCGCCGGGGCAGTTGGCGACCGCCGTTTGGCAATTCCGAGGGAATTCACTTATGTTTTCACGGGTTCCCGCGGTCTTCAATGCCCCGAGCGACGATTGCGTGAGCACCAGACGACAACAAACCGACACGAGTTGACCACATGACTGCTCCCGCGATGACCCTCGAACAGAAACGCGATCTGTACCGCGACGGCTATATCATCCTCAAGAACGTCGTAGCCGATGAACTCGTCGAGGCGGCCCGCGCCCGCATCAAACGGGCAGAGAAGGGTGAGAATCTCGGTCGGGACCAGGCGATGACCGACCTTTTGAACGCCTCGTCCATCACGCCCATCCTTCACGAAGCGATGGGCTACTTCGACCCGCCGTTCGCTTGCCAGATCGGAGTCATCAAGCCGAGCAAGCCCGGCACGCGGTTCAACAACTTGGGCTACCGGGACGGCGACATGCCGTACTACGGCGCCGGCATCCACATGGACGGCAATATCACCATCGCCGCGCCCCAGGAGGTACAGGAAGGCACCCCGGAGGAGATCTATGCGCGTCATTTCGCGTCCGGCCCCAAGGGCGATCTCGGGCGCAGTCCCGAGGTCATGGGCCACAACATGGTGCCGTTGTTCGAAGACCCGGATATGACGTTGGGACTTGGCAGCTTCACCGCCTTCGTGATCATCCCGTTGAACGACCAGACCCGGGAAGGCTGCGGGCAAACCGCGGTACTTCCTGGCGCCCACCACCGCATGGAGAAGTTCTTCCGCTGGCAGCGCAGCGTCAACGATTGCCTCGGCCCCGAAGGACCGGGCTGGCCCCGGCTCGACTACGGTGTGCCGAACCGTTGCGGCATGAACTACCTGCCAAAACCCGTCCAGGAGCAGTTCATTGACGAGAACTCCGAGTCCACACCGGACGGTCGTCAGTGGCCGCGCCCGACACCGATCCTGATGTCGCCGGGAGATGCCTGCATCACGATGTACCACATCCCCCACTCGGGCACCCGCAACGAGCACGGCACCGAATCCCGCAAGAACATCATCTTCCGGATCCGCAACAAGAAGCGGCAGCCGGACAAGGTGGTGAGCGGCGTCACGGATCACCCGGACCGCGGCCAGATGGGCGAATGGCTGGATTACGAGGAAGGCAACAACCCCTGGGAGCGCTCCAAGGACGC
>JAGWBM010000078.1:0-588 GCA_021295895.1 Pseudomonadales bacterium | reverse complement strand
ATCATGCCGTGTCCAGCGGATCGACATCGATGGACCACCGTACACCCCGGCCCCGGGGTTCGGCCTCTTCGAGGCGGTTCAACGCCCGGTGAAGGTCGCGCCGGCGCCGGGCGAGCAGCAGCAGTTGGCTCCGGTAGCGGTCGGCACGCCGGGCGATCGGGGCCGGCGCGGGTCCCAGCAGTTCGAGCCCTTCTCCGGCCAACGTGTCGGCCGCCTGGTTTAGCAGGTCCAGACCCGCATCCACGGTGGGACTCTCGGCACGCACGATGGCCAGTGATACGAACGGTGGCATGAGCGCGGACGCGCGGCGACGCTGCTCGCTGTCGACGAATCCCGGATATCCCGCCTCGATCAGCGCGCGCAGGTTGGCGTTCTCGGGGTCGAACGTCTGAATCCAGACCTCCCCCGGGCGGTCGCCCCGACCCGCGCGCCCGGCAACCTGGACGATGAGTTGGGCGGTGCGTTCCGGCGCCCGGAAATCCGGAGAAAGGAAACCGCCATCCGCATCGAGCACCGCCACCAGCGTGACGTTGGGGAGGTGATGGCCCTTGGCGAGCATCTGCGTTCCGACGAGTATGGCCGGATTCC
>JAGWBM010000077.1:19303-23789 GCA_021295895.1 Pseudomonadales bacterium | reverse complement strand
TGTCGTCGCCCCGGTCCCGCCACCAGCCAACCGGCGGGCGCCTCGACCGTGAGATCCACGGTGTAGTAATCGCGCCCGATCCCGCCCGGGTCGTCCCTGCCGATGTTGGCGCCGGGACTGGGCAGCCAGTGCACCCCGGGCGTTAGCGCCACGTAGTCGGCGTCGTAGATCGATGCGTCGCGGCCGAGATTGAGCGTCACATTGCGTCGGCCGCTGCTGTCCCTGGCGAAGTCGAAGGCGCTGTCCAGGTAGGCGAAGTCCGGATCGGGTATGCCGCTGGCGCGTAGCGCAAGCTCGTAGCTGCCGCCACCCGTCGGCACCGCGACCTTGAGCAAGCCATCCCGATGCGTGGCATTCGTCGCCTCGCCGTCGATAGCCACCTCCTCGACCTCAAGCCCGGGATTGAAGCTCATCGCCAGTTCGCCGCCGGCCCCCGGCGTCGGTGCCAGACGCATGACCACGTCGATGGCCAGTCGGCGCCCCGGGTCGATGCGGACCGTACCGGCCATGTGTTCGATATCCGCCGCCACAGCCGTCGCCGCGGCTTCGTGGACGGCAAGCCAACGGTCTCGGGTCTCGATAGCGTCCCGCGCGTGGATGAACAGTCCCGCCATTGCCGCGGCGCCAACCGCGACAAATGCCGCCGAAACGCCGAAACGCGCCGATCGTGTCCCGCTGTCCAAACGCGGGTGAAACCCGGCGGCGGCGAACAATGCGCCGACGGCAAGAACGACAAGGGCAAGCCGATGCGCCACGGTCGCCGGATCGGCGATGCTCGGCACGAGATCCGACACCAGGTTGCCGAAGAACGTCGGCCCAACCAGGTGCGAGAGGTAGAGCGACTGCGACTGCGACCACAGGGTCCACGCCACGAGCAAGCCCAGGGCGGCGGCGCCGACCAGCAACCGGTTGCGAACCACCACCGCCAACAGCACCACGATCGCCGTCCAGGCGAGGAACATGGGTAGCGCATCGACGAACAGGTAGGTAGCGAGTGAAGCGTATTGAACCGGCTCGGTCGGTAGGCCCAGGGCACCGCCAATGGTGCCGAAGGCTTGCACGAGGCCGATGAGAACGAGCGCCGGCACGCAGGCCGTCGCGACGATGCCCAGAACCCGCCCCAGGAGCAATTCGACATTGGAGAACGGGCGGCAGTCGAGCACTTCGACCATACGTTCCGCCCGGTCCCGGGCCCTGATGTCGAATGCCAGGAAGATCACGCCGAAGAGGAACACCAACAGGAGCGGCATGCCCACCGTGGACATGATGAAACGTGGTGCCGGAAAGTCCGACACGGGCGAAACAAAACCGTCCTGCGCGTGTTGTGCGCCACTGCCGACGAAAAAAAGAAAGGACACGCCAACGGCCAGCGCCCCGAAGCCCCAGGTTCGCACCTGCCGGCGGGCCGAGCGCACTTCCGCGAGGGCCACCGCCCAAACCGTCGAGGGAATCACGCGGCTATTGCCCGTGGTGTCCGGCCGGACAACGTCGACCGGCCTTCATGCTGTATTCGTCACGATTGATGGCGGTACCAGGCTCGGTCAGCCCGCGTCCTCCGCACTGGCGACCTCGGGCGCTTCGTCATCCTGCCGTGCGGCCTCCGTACGACCGCGCACCGCCATGAACGCCAGGTAGGCCTCTTCGAGCGTTGGCGCGTCCACCGCACTCGCCCCGGCGGGCATACCGTTGGCGGTGACCCCGCGCAGGCTGATCGACGTACCGGTGACGGCCCGGGAGACGATCTCGTACTCGCTTTCGATGCGCTCGGCGGCTTCGCTGCTGGCGGTAACCTCGAACACCCGCCCAACGGCGCGGGTCAGAAGCTCCTCGGGCGGTCCCTGGAACTCGATGCGGCCCCCGTCGAGCAGCGCCATCTCCTTGCAGCCGCCGCCCAGGTCGGCAACGATGTGCGTGGACAGGAGAATCGTACGGTCGCGACCAAGCTGATTCATCAGCTGGCGGAAACGCATGCGCTCCTCCGGGTCGAGCCCGACCGTCGGCTCATCGACGATCAGCACCTGCGGTTCATGCACCAAGGCTTGGGCCACGCCGAGCCGCCGCACCATCCCGCCGGAGAGCTTCTTCACCTTGCGGTCGGCGACGCCGTCGAGGCCGACCATCTCCAGCGTCTCCGCCACCCGGCGGCGTCGCTCCTTGCGGTTGGAAAGACCCGACAACCGCGCCAACGTGTCGAGAACCTCCTCGGCCCGATGGTGGCGCCAGGCCCCGAACTCCTGCGGCAGGTAACCGAGCATCTCGCGCACCTCGCGACGTTCCCGGGTCACGTCGTGGCCGTAAACGGTCACCGTCCCCTTGGTCGGCACCAGCAACGTGCAGATGATGCGCATCAGTGTGCTCTTGCCGGCGCCGTTGGGACCCAGAAGACCGAACAGCCCGATCCCCAACGACAGGTCGACGTTCTCGAGGGCGGTGTGGCCCCCCTTGTAGGTATGCCCGAGGCCACTCGCCTCGATCACGGGTTCGTCGCCACCTCTAGGCGACACTAAGGTTTCGGCCATCGTCGCGGTTTCCTTGACTTGAGTTTTGGAAAACCCTCTATGCCAGACGACTGGCACACCGGGGGGCTTAACAAGCGATCAACAATTGGGCAATTCTAACGCGTCTCGCGAGTACGCGAGCCGTCCGACGACGTTCCGCTGGTTATTTTTCATATGCCCCGCTAGATTGGTGCCATGGACCAACGCGGACGCCCTACTAGTGCTGCAGGATTCCTAGCTGTCGACGGTGGCAATCTCTACTTTGAGGTCGCAGGCGAGGGAGAAGCGCTGGTGTTCATCCACGGGTGGCTCGGAAGCCTGCGCATGTGGGACTATCAAGCGCAGGCATTCGCCGGCAGCTACCGCGTTGTCCGCTGTGACATGCGCGGGTTCGGCCGCAGCACGACCGAGCATGTCGAGTTCGCCTATTGGGCGGATGTCGCCGCACTTCTCGATCACCTCGGCGTCGATCGGGTTCACGTTGTCGGCCAGTCGTTCGGAGGCTCGATAGCGTTGGATCTCGCGTTGGCTCGGCCGGCTTGTGTCGCCACGCTCACGAGCGTTGCGGGCGGTGTCAGCGGCTACCACCCCGACCTCAAGGAAGACAACGTGCCGCGGGGTGACCTGGACCGGCTCTGGGACGAGAAGAGGTGGGTCGAGTTGGCCGAACTCGAGACGCAGATCTGGGTCGACGGTTGGGGCCAACCGACCACGCGGGTGGGCCGGACACTCCGAGACAGCATCAAGGGGGATGTGCTTTCGACGTATCAGGCGGAGAACGAGGAGGGTCTGCCGCAGGCACTCGAGCCTCGGGCGGCGGATCGTCTTGGGGAGCTAACCGTTCCGGTCCTCGTCATGATTGGGACCTTGGATGAGGCCCGAAGTCGCGCCACGGCGGCTCATTTGGTCGCCTCCGTGTCCGATAGCCGGTCCGTCGAGGTCGCCGGCGTGGCCCACATGATCCAGCTCGAAGCGCCCGAGCGTGTGAGCGAGGTGCTGCGCGGCTTCTTCCAGGATCATCCGCTTTAGCCTTCTGATCCTGTGCCGCCGCTCTTCCCCGAGCTCTCCCTGTCGCGCGTAACGGATGCGCCGGCGCGGGTCGCGCTCTCTTGAGTTACGCCATTGTATTGGCGTCCCCTAGGGGACTCGAACCCCTGTTGCCGGGATGAAAACCCGGAGTCCTAGGCCACTAGACGAAGGGGACGGTGGCAGAGAGGGCGCGGATTCTAGGGGGTCGGCGTGCGCTCCGCAATAGCTCGCAACTTCCCGCCGACATCGAAGTCGGCGACCGATCTGGTAACGCCCTTTAACCCGGTTGGTCTCCGCCGCTAACGCCGTCCAAATCCAACCGGCGCTTAGCCAGCGCTGAACCGATCGAAGATCACCTTGCCGGCAAGGCGCTTGAATAGACCGCCGGTGCCCAGTCCGAGTTCCATGCAGGCGGCCAGGGGCAGGTTGTCGAAGCACCAGCGGGCCGAGTGCTTCCAAGCGTCACCCCTGTAGGCGGCCTTCACGACATCGCCGGGGTTTGGGGCATCGCCGTCCAGGTAGTCGGCGATCGCCTCGGCCGCGAGCGTGCCGAATCGGTAGCTTCGGTGGATGCCACCGGCGGTTAGCGGCGAAACCATGCCCGCAGCATCCCCGATGAGCAGGATTCGATCGTCGTGGAACCGTTTCAACAACCCATTGACCGGGATCATGCCGCCTCGCTTGTCGAGCACACGCCTGCCGCGCAGGCCGAATCGAGCATCCAAGCGTTCGACGAACCCCGCGATGTCCGCCCGATGGCACCCGTTCACGGCGAGACCCACCTGGGTGACCCCGACCCCCGGGACCACCCAACCGATGTAACCGGGCGCGAGTTGGGGATCAACGAAACAATGCAGACAATCGCCATCGCGCTCCACCGGCTCGAATTCCCACTCCACGCCCTTGAGCAGCCGGGAGTTTCGATCCAGCCCCGCGGCCTGGGCAACCTTCGAATGCGC
>JAGWBM010000077.1:10602-19198 GCA_021295895.1 Pseudomonadales bacterium | reverse complement strand
GCGTCGGTCAGAAACTCCATCAGCTTCGCCGTGTCAGTGGCGAGGAAGTAGTACCCGTTGCGGCAGAGTTCGACCTGACGATGGCTGGGCGCGTAAATGCGAACGCGGTTCAGCTTTCGCACCAACGGTGCCGGTGCAGCCCATTGGGCCTGGGCTTCCTTGACGAGTATGCCGGTGGTATGAACGTACCGACCCGGGGACGGCTGCCGGTCGATCACCAGCACGGAGAGCCCTCGTTGTGCCGCACGCTTGGCACAGGCCAGTCCCGCGAATCCGGCACCGACGACGATGAGGTCCCGCGTGTCGGTCATTGACCGATCCGACCTTGGTGAACGGTTACGACAAACAACGACCCATTACCGCCGGGGCTCGCCGTCACAGCATCCCGGCGCCGTCAACGGACCGAGCGAGCGCTGCAGCCCCGATCCGCTGTCGAGCGAAGTGGTAGGCCGTGCGCCCGCTGCGTACGCCACGGGCCAAGGCCCACCGCAAGGCATCCTGACGGGTACCCTCGTCCCAGTGAGCGACGACGTCCTGATCCGCCGCTAGCCGCTCGAACCAATGCCGGGCCACGCGCAGGTAGCCATCCTGGCGGAAGGGATAAAAGGACAACCACAAGCCGAACCGGTCGGATAGCGAGATCTTCTCCTCGACGACCTCCGCTTCGTGCAATTCGCCCTCCACGTGCCGTGCACTCGTGTTGTCGGACATGTGCTCGGGGACCAGGTGACGGCGGTTGGATGTCGCGTACACAACGACGTTCTCGGATTGCGTGAACACCGAACCTTCCAGCGCGCTCTTCAACGCCTTGTACGACGCGTCGTCCGCCTCGAAGGACAGGTCGTCGCAAGTCAGCACGAAACGGTAGGGTTCACGGTCCAATCGCGCGACGATCGTCGCGACGTCGACCAGCGCCTCCTTGTCGACTTCCACCAGCCGCAGGCCATCCGTCGCGTAGCGGTTCAGCAAGGCGTGTACCAGGGAGGACTTGCCGGTGCCTCGCGCGCCCCAGAGCAGCGCGTTGTTGGCGGGGAATCCGTGGACGAACTGCTCGGTGTTGGCCACGAGTTGGGCTTTCTGGTCGTCGATACCGAGAAGGTCCGACAGCTCGATTCGATCCAAATGGCCTAACGGGACAAGTACGCCGCCCAGCAATCCGCTTCGCCACCGGGCCGCCCGGTGACGCGCCCAATCGAGGCCGTCGGTGCCCGGCAGCAGATCCAGCAGCCGGTCCAGAGCCACTTTGGCGAGTTCGGCCAGGCCTCCAGCGTTCTTTGTAGGCGGTTCCATCGACCCGGATTTTGCCAGTAAACTCGCCGCGCGTTTCGCCGAAACATCGCAATTGGGGATAAGGCCATGGCAATAGGTTTCGTGGCGTACCTCGCGGTGATCGCGGTGATTGCCGGGTACGCACTCGTGCGTACCAAGACCGCCGGCGACTACGTGATCGGCGGCCGCTCCCTGCCCCCCGCCGTAGCCGGCCTGTCTGCAGGAGCGTCCGACATGAGCGGCTGGCTGCTCCTCGGACTGCCGGGTGCGGTCTTTCTGGCAGGCCTCGGTGAAGGCTGGATCGTTCTGGGTCTCGCCTGCGGCGCCTGGGGAAGCTGGCGGTTGGTCGCGCCCCGTCTGCGCGCCTTCACGGAACGGCTCGACGGGGCCGTGACGCTACCGCAGTTCTTTTCGCGGCGCGTCGGATCCCGAACCGGATTGCCCGGCATCGTTGCCACCCTTCTGATCCTGTTTTTCTTCGCGATCTATACCGCCGCGAGTTTCGTTGCCGGAGCGCGGTTGTTCGAAACGACCATCGGCATGGATTACGAAGTCGCACTCGGCATCGGGGTCGCGGTGGTTCTCGCCTACACCATGCTTGGCGGATTTCTCGCGGTGAGCTGGACGGACTTCTTCCAGGCACTCCTCATGATGGCCGCCCTCGTGATCGTCGCGGTACTCGCATTTGTCAACGCGCCGAGTCTGGCGGGCGGTATGAAGCCGATCGGCGTGATCGCCGTCGTCAGCGCATTGGCGTGGGGTCTGGGCTATTTCGGCCAACCCCACTTCCTGGCGCGGTTCATGGCCATCAACCGCGTGGCGTCCGTGCCTCGCGCCCGTCGTATCAACCTCGTATGGATGGTTGTTGCCAGCACCGCGGCCGTCGGCGTAGGCCTAGGGGGCGACGCCTATTTCGGCGGCGTGCTCGAAGACCCGGAGACCGTGTTCATCGCCTTGTCGAGCGAGCTTCTCGCGCCGTGGATGGCAGGGATCGTCGTCGCCGGCATCCTCGCAGCGGTGATGAGCACCGTGGATTCCCAGCTTCTTGTCGCGTCCACGGCCTTGGTTGAAGACGTCGTCCGACCGGTTTGGCGGGGTCTCGACGAACGTTGGATGCTGACGCTGAGCCGGATCGCGGTAGTCATAGTCGCTGCCATCGGCGCATGGATCGCAATGGATCCCACGAACCGGGTATTCGACCTCGCCGCCTACGCCTGGGCCGGGCTAGGCGCCAGTTTCGGACCGGCCGCCCTGGCGTGCGTCCTGTGGCGCCGCACCACGGAAGCGGGCATCGTGGCGGGCATGCTCACGGGCGGCGTCGTGACCATCGTTTGGAAGGGTCTCGGCGGCGGTCCGTGGGGCATATTCGATCTCTATGAAATCGTCCCCGCGTTCGCCGCGGGCGGCCTTACGATTGTCTTGGTGAGCCAATTCGGCGGCGACGCTGGAAGACGTGCCACGGCGATCTTCGACCGTCTCACGGGGTAACGCGCACAAGGGCGGGGGGCGGTCAGGATTGTCCCGATGGGCACGGCCACAGCCCGCCCCCCGCACTTTCTCCATCCGTTTGTCACGGACTTGGCCGCAAACTTACGAGCTTATTCCAAGCCCCGTTTGATCAGATTCGCAACGATGCCGTCGAGCAACATAAAGGTCTGACTGACATCCAGCTCGGCCGAATTTGCGGCCACGAGGTAGGCACGGCCAATTTTGGGCGCGATCCACAGTATCGTGAACCAAGAGCCGTTGGACCCGTCGTGCATCACTGCCTTGCCTCGCGCCCACCGTCGCCGCTCGACCCGCCAACCTGCTGCATAGCGCCCGGCAACCGGCGTGATCAGTCTGTCCAGCGCTTTGCGGTCAAGGATGGCTGGCGGTCCATCGGCCAGCCAAAGGGCCACGAATCTCGCCCAGTCTTCGACCGCGATGTGCACCGTGCCGGCCGGGCCAAGGGCGGCCGCATTGTCGATCTGACTGGGTAACCAGTTACCGCTATCGGGATCACGTTGGTGCCCCCAAGGCTGGTTGGCCTCGCCTGGTGCACCGGGCGCCCCGAAACCGGCGCTTGAAATGCCGAGCGGCGCAAACAGCCGTTCTTGCATCAACGATTCCCATGTCCTGCCGGTGACCCTCTCCGCCATGGCACCGGCGACGACATAGCTCATATTGGAATAGAGATGCTTCCCGGCGGCAGCGGCACTCGCATCAGCCAGGTTGTCGCGCAGGATTCCGTAGCGTCGTTGCATGAGGGGCGCATCTCGATGTGCATGCCAATCCGCCGCGTCACACTTGATGCCGCCCGTCATGGTGACAAGCTGCCACAACGTCACCGGGTGGTAGTCCGGGTGGAGGTCGTCGCCGAGTTCCGGGAAGACCTCCATGACGGTCGTGTTCCAGCCGTTGGCGAACACGCCATCGCGGACCAGCACCGCCAGCATCGTGGACGTCATGGCCTTGGTGTTCGATCCGACGTGCACCGAGTCCGTCGTGAGGAGCGGTTGGGAACGGCCCACCTTCCGTACGCCCGCCGCGGCGATTGCGCGAATACCCCGACGGTCGACGATTGCCGCGATCAATCCGGGCGATGCACCGCGCTGGATGGGATCAGTGAGGAAATCGCGGATCGACGGATCAACCTCTTCTGCGCCGCCCGTAGACTAGCACACAGGTAGGCACGTCTCGCCTGAACGACCCCAAGCACGGCGCGCCCATCGCCCGTGATGGTCCCGTAGGGCGCGCCGGGACGGGACAAGCCGTCCCTTTCGCGGCCGCGCGAGCGCGGTGTGGGGCTCTCCTCGCGGGTCAGTCATCGAGCGTGTATGCCACGCTCTCGCCGAAGTTCCCGAGAATCGGGTTGATCATGCCGTGCTTGACGGCCAAGAGCGCAAGCTCGACATCACTTGAGACGTTGAGCTTTTCGAAGATTCGGTACCGGTAGCTGTTCACGGTCTTCGGAGAGAGATGCAGATGGGTGGAGATGTCGTTCACCCGCTGGCAGTTGATGACCATCAGCGTGATCTGTAGCTCCCGGCTGGACAGATTGTCGAAGGGCGAATCGATCGGATCGTCCAAGGATCGGAAGGCGAGGTGCTGAGCGATGTCGGCACTGACGAAACGCTTGCCCGCGTAGGCCCGCTTGATCGCCGCCACGACCTCCTGGGGCGACCCGCGTTTGGTCACAAAGCCACACGCCCCGGCCCGCAGGGCCTGAATAGGATAGGGGGCGTCCCAAGCCGCTGACAGCATGACGATCTGCGTGCCGGTCTCCATCTTCAGGATTCGCCGAGCCGCCTCCAGACCACCGATTCCCGGCATCGTGATCTCGAGCGATACGACGTGGGGGTTGAGCCGTTTCGCCAAATCCACGGCTTCCTCGCCGCTGTCCGCTTCCGCGACAACGTCGATGGCACGCACGTCGCGCAACAGTCGTTTGATGCCCGCCCGAAACAGACTTTGGTCGTCGGCAATTATCGTTCTTATCATCGTACTGCGTGGAGATTCACTAACGACAGAACATATGAAGCGAACTACAGCCACGCAATGCGGCGAGGTACTATCTCGCTTCAATCACCGAGTAATCTCCTCGGTAATATCACTGTGATGGTAGCACCCCGGCGACCCGTGGCAAATGCGGCAAGACGAGATCCGCCGGATTCGCTGCTGGTCACCGACCAACCCCGTTTCAATTACTATCGCACCGTTCAACCGGGAGAGAGTGGAATGGTTGACAGGCTCCTCGGCAAGCGGGTGCTCGTCACCCAAGCCTCAGACTACATGGGACCTGCTACCGTGGAACTGTTCGAGGCGGAAGGCGCCTCGGTCATCGCCGAACACGGTCCTCTCGAAACCGCCGAAGCCTGTCGCGAGTTGGTGGCCCGCGCCGGTCGCGTCGACGTTCTCGTTGCCAATCTCGCCGCCCCGAACTTCAGCGGCACAACCGTTACCGATCTCGGCGATACCGACTGGCACACGCCGTTTTCGCTGCTCGTGGACCCACTCCACTTTCTCACCCAGGCGGTGCTGCCGCAGATGATCGAGCGCCGCCAGGGCAAGATCGTCGTCTACGGCAGCGCCACGGCCCTACGCGGCCTGAAGACCGTGTCCGCATACTCGGCGGCGCGGGCGGCCCAGGTTGGCTACGTGCAGGCCGTAGGCGTCGAAGTGGCACCACACAACGTGCAGGTCAACCTGATCGCGCAGAACTACGTGGAGAACCGGGAGTACTATCCCCCCGAGTTGATGCAGAAGGATTCGTTCGTGGCCTCCCTAAAGCGACAGGTGCCCGCGGGTCGATTGGGCACCGCCCGCGAAGACGCCGCGTTCGCGCTGTTCCTCGCCTCCGACGAGAGCGGCTTCTTTGCCGGGCAGGCCTTCCCCTTTGCGGGCGGGTGGGTGCAGCGATGACACGCCATGTCCTCGCGCTGGCGTTCTGCCTGGCGGCGGTCGTTGCCTCGGCCGATCCGGCCGAGCACTACGCTGCACACTGCGGCGCGTGCCACGACACGCCGCCCGACGACAAGACACCCGCCGGCTGGCAGTTCGCCACCAAGTGGAGCTTCGAGACGGTCAATGGAATCGACGGTCACGGTGGCGCCATCGACAATCCGGGCGTCTTGGCCGTGGATGACCTTGTCTTCGTCACATCCGGATACGGCATGTTCGGGCAGATGCCGGGCAACGTGCTACTGGTGTTCGAGTTGGACACGGCGGATTCCGCAGCGTAGGCGCCGGAGCCCGTACCCGCGAGCTGGAAGCCCCGAGCATGTCGCCGGCATCGACCCCGCCCGCGTGGGCATTGGAATCGGCGGTGGCCCGACTTGCCACCATCGATGGGGTACGGCCGCACGTGGTTCCAGTGGTATTTTGCGAATTGGACGGCGCACTCGTCATCCCCATCGATGGCAAACCGAAATCCGGCGCGCGTTTGAAGCGCCTAACGAACATCGAACGCAACCCCGCGGTGGCCATCCTGATCGACCGGTATTCGGACGACTGGTCCGAACTGCGCTGGACGCGAATCGACGGCATCGCGGAAGTCGTCGCAACGAACGACGGGATTCGCGACGCGTTGGCGGCCAAGTACCCGCAGTATGCACACGTCGAGATCGGCACGACTTCAATTCGGATCACGATCGAGGGTGTCCGGACGTGGCAGGCCAAGGAACGACCTTGAGGGGACACTGGCCACACCGCCGCGTTCGGTATCGGGCACGGCTGTGACACCAAATCCGCTACGTCCAACTATCGCCACGGCGACCGACCTTCGCCGACATGGATGGCGACGGCGACCTGGATCCCTTCATCGGTGCCTTGGAATACGATCCGCCCCAACTCTTCCGGAACAACGGCGACAGTACGTTCACGAATGTCGCGGCGTCTTCCGGCGTCGATACGATCGCATCCCGCTACACGGTCTCGGCGGCCTTCGGGGACTACGATCTCGACGGTGACCTGGACATGTTCCTTACCCACTGGGGTACGCCAAGAGACCCGGGGGCGTATGCGAGGCGCTCGCGGATCCAGTTTCTCGCACGAGCAAACCCCGGGTCGGGACCCGACAGGAACGTCGTTTCGGTCTAGAGGTCTCGGACCACTCGAATGCCCCGGGTGCCACTGCCCCGGTTGCTGAACGACCGGTAGCTGACCGTGGCCTCCGCCGGCGTGGAGTCCCATGCACCACCACGCACGACACGGTCACCGCAGTTGCCGCTTCGGGCACCCTGATCGCTCGGCGCACCCCTGTAGTTGCCATGCCAGCAGTCGGCTACCCATTCCTCGACATTGCCGAGCATGTCATGAACGCCAAACCCATTGGCCGGGAACCCGCCAACGACGGCCCGACGCACGGCACCGTCCGAACACGATGCAACACCCGGCTTCGGGTAGATTTCTTCGAACGCCGCGTCGGCAACGTTGGCATGTCCACACAGGGCTCCAACGTCGTCGCCGAAGTAGTACGGCGCGGTTGTGCCCCCCCGGGCGACGTACTCCCACTCCGCCTCGCTCGGCAGGCGGTAGCGGTTGCCGGTTTCCGCGCTTAGCCAACCCACATAGTCCTGCGCGTCCTGCCAGGACACGCCAGTTTCGGGAAGTCGCGACCGGGCCTCCGGCGACAGGTCATCCTCGGGCCCGGGTGATCTCGATGACCCTTTCGCAGCCTCCCCCGTTGTCACCCGAAACCTCTCGAATTCGCTTCGTGTGGTCTCAAACACACCAATCGCGAAAGGTTGCGCCACCTCGACCTCCCGTACCGGTCGCTCGTCCGGGGATCCCTCGTCGGATCCCATGCGGAAGGTACCGGTACCGATCACCACCAGTAGCGGGCCTTCGCCGCCAGACGCGAGACCATCCCGCAATCTGCGCCCGGGTTCGACGTCATATTTCGTGAGCCGAATCGCGTGCGACAACCGCTTCGCCTCCACGGTCAGACGTCGTTCGTAGCTGCGGTGTCCCACAGCCTTGGCCCGTACGGTCACGGGGCCCGTCGGGATGGCCATGCCCTTGCGGTAGCGAACCGTGCGCCAGTCCCCGGCATGGGGGTAGGACACCTCCACCTTGGCGTCCGGCGGGCTTACGGCCAGCGAAAGGCTTCCCTGCAATCGGACGAGGCTGACGGACTGATCGTTCCGCCCCCTAGAGAACTCCACGGTCTTCTCGAGCGGCGCGTACCCCGGGCGTTGCGCGCGAAGCCTGTAGGCACCGATCGGCAGGGTCATTCCCGGTTTGTAGGGTTTGCCGTCAATCTCGAGTTCGAGGTCGCGCGGCGATCGAGCGATGTGGATCTCGCTCATCGGCACGCGCTCCAATTCGAACGATGCCTCGGTATTCTGTCGCGGCAGCACCTCCACGGTCTCGATCTTTGCCTCGCGGCCATGGATTGATGCCGCGACCTCGAAGGATCCGGTCGGATGCGGGGAAAGCATGATGGGCGTCACCCCTTCGAGCTTCTTCCCATCCACCGTGACGTCCGCGCCGCGGGGATTTGTCACGATTTCCAGGCTTCCGGTGGCGACCGGGAACTCGACATGAACGTCCACGGCCTCGCCTCGCGCAGGGCTCACGGCCCGCGCAACAGCATCGTGGAATCGGTGCTCCATTCGGACCACCGTACGCCCCGGACGTACGCGCTGATTGAGCAACGGCGTTCGCCCCACCGCCTCGCCATCCAGCAACACCCTGGCGGCGTCCGGTTGCGATGTCAGGTTCAAGGTTGCCGAACCCAAGAGCACCCGAGGCCCAACGCCGCCGGCAAACCAGTCGGCGATGACGACGAACGCCACGAGGATACCGATCAACGTCCAGCGCAGTGCCTTGCTTTCGGTCTTCG
>JAGWBM010000077.1:8789-10440 GCA_021295895.1 Pseudomonadales bacterium | reverse complement strand
GGAATGGGGCTGTCGTACGCCTTGAAGTCGCAGGTGTTTGTCCAGCTGATCTCGTCTTCCAAGGAGGCTTCCTCCCAATCCTCCCGGTTGTCGTCCAACGACACGGCGAAAATGTCGAAACCCCGTTCACCGTACTGGGCCATGGCGGCCTTCAGCGTCGGCACCTCCGCCCGGCAGGGCCCGCACCACGATGCCCAGAATTCGATGAGGACCACTCGATTGACCGCGAGCAAATCGTCGAGGTGGTAGACCTCGCCGTTCAGACCCGGCGCCGAGAACCCCTTGACCTTGCTACCCACCTGCACCGCCTGCGCGGTTTCGGACATGCGAATGCCGGTCTCGGTTCGTGTCCGCAGAGTGGTGGCGGCAGCGGGCAACTCGCGAACGGCCTGTAGTTGGTCGAGCCGGTCAAGGGCAGCCGTGCCGCCAAGTCCACCCATTTCGATGGCAAATAGGCTGGCGAGCGGATCGTCGTCCGCCATCGCGATCTCGCGCAGGGCATCGCGCCGAATCCGGGTTAGCTCGTTGTAGAGTTCGATGGCCTCCTCGGTAAGGGCCGAACGCTCCGGGCCATCCTCGAGATCGGCCTTCGCGTCCATTACCCGGGCATAGTCGGCGAGCACACTGCGGTAGTCCGACGTATCCCGCCAGACTGAAACGACGCGTTGGTTGTAGGGTCCCCCTTCGGCCGTCAATCCGGCGACGCGACCCCCATAGCCGACTTGGATCTCCCCCGGCTCAAGGATGAACTGCACGCTGCCCCTCGAGTGTCCTTCGACATCCTTGGCGCTGAGCGATACGCGCCCCATGGACTCCGGGGAGACTTCGCCAGCCAGACGGAAGCGCCCTTCGGCGATCCGCGTCCGGGACATTTCGGCACTCGATCCGAGAACAGCGGAGGATCGCGACAGGATGACTTCGCCTTCCGCGACGGCGTCGCCCAGATCGCCGACGATGACGTATTCCGCCGCAGCGAAACCCCGCCCGACCGACATGGAGACGACCACCGCCAATCCGACACAGAGTCGGATCCGATGTTGACGGGGCATCATACACCGCCCCGGGAACGATCTCGTGCTTCGAAGACGGCAACCGGTCGCAACGGCGATCGTACTCTCCTCGCAGACTATGCCGAACGCCACCGAGAATAGCAGATCGCCGGTCCAACATGCCCCCTTCGTCTCGGGGTGCGCCCCGATCGAGAGTTCATCCGGCATGGCATGTCTGACCGTTCCTCAATCCCGGCTAGGCTGCTCGACGACGAGCGTCTGTCCAGCGGACACGTTGGTTCGGGTCGTTGTGAGCCCATCGGGCCACTCCACGACCAGCGAGTCCACGTTCGACGCCGCTCCCAAGCCGAGAACCTGCACCGTCGGGTTCTGCGACGTGTAGTTGCTGCCGATGACGATCTCGCGCAGCATTTCCTTGTCGCCAACGGTGGCGCGGATGCGGGCCCCCGCCGCCTGCGTGTTGGGCGACGAACCGACAAGCCGGACCCTCAGATACCGGTTGTCCGTCCCGTCGTTCCGCCACAACGTCGCTGAGTTCTCGGTGCCGCGGTGTGCCTGAAAGATATCGACGTCGCCATCGTTGTCGAAATCCGCACAGACCGCTGCGTAACCCCGTTCCCGGTCCGCGATACCCGCCGCCA
>JAGWBM010000077.1:7896-8746 GCA_021295895.1 Pseudomonadales bacterium | reverse complement strand
GGTCGGGTGCGAACGGCTCGATCCAGCCGTTGGTGTGGTAGATGTCGAGGTCGGTGTCGTTGTCGAAATCGGCGAAGCACGCCGCCCAGCCCCAACCTCCGTCGTGCACGCCGGCAGCGTCGGTGACGTCCTGGAATACGCCCCCGTGGTTCTCGTAGAGCCGGTTGCCGAGTTCGAAAGTCTGGCGACCGCCCGCATCGGGCTCGCTCCAGATGGAGGTGACGAACCAGTCGACATCGCCGTCGCCGTCGTAGTCGCCGAGGGCGGAACCCATGCCGTTCCGATCCAGGATGACATTCCGGTCGGTGACGTTTTGGAACGTACCGTCGGCGTTGTTGAGGTAGACCATCGAGGTGAGGAAGTCCCCCGTGATCGCCAGGTCGGGGTAGCGGTCTTCGTTGAGGCGAACGAAAGCGGGCGAAAAGGTGTAGTCGAAACCCGCACCGCCAAAGGAACCGACCGGCTCCGGCTCGATGATACTCGGCGCAATGCCCGACGCCAGGCTCACGTCGGTAAACCGGATCACCCCGCCGGCGGTGTCGTTGCGCCACAGGTGTTCGGTGTCGATGTGCTCGCCCACAGCCCGGGGAGTTCCCCAATGGGTGAGGAACAAGTCCAGATCGCCATCCAGATCGTAGTCGCCAAAGGCGGCCGAGAGCGTGTACTTCGAGGCGACCGTGTCGACGCCCGACCCTTCGGTGACATCGGTGAACGTGCCGTCGCCGTCGTTGCGGTACAGGAAGCTCGGGTCGAACTCGATGCCCCCGATGAACAGGTCGAGGTCGCCGTCGCCGTCGACATCGGCGAATGCCGGGCCGCTATGGCGGTAGTTCTCGTTGGCGGACTTGGT
>JAGWBM010000077.1:0-7841 GCA_021295895.1 Pseudomonadales bacterium | reverse complement strand
CCGATGTCGCCGCGCAGCACGAACAGATCCACCATTCCGTCGTTGTCGTAGTCGCCGCTCGCCACGCCGCCGCCGAACTCTTCGGGTTCCGAAGCCGGCGTCGGGAACAGGTAGGCATGTTGATAGCTGACGCCCGATGACTGGGTGACGTCGCTGAAACGAAGGCCGATAGGTTCCGGCTCGGGAGGGGTTGGCGCAGGTGGCGGGGAAGGCGGCGGAGGAGGATCGCCACCGCCGCCGCATGCCACGGTCAGCATCAACCCGAGAATCCCAAACGCCGTCCGCCCAAGCAACGGGGACGTCGCCCCAAGGCTGCGGATGCTGCGACGCTGCCGGATTTGCCGCAAGTGCCGCAAATCCGGTGGAGTCCGTGGACCCCGGGCGGGCTCTATGGCGCTAGAGCGGGCCACGGGAGCCGTCACGCTGTGCCTTTGTTGCTCCTTCGCAGCCTATAGGCAACCAACATCAGAACGACTTGTGCAGGGACAGCCGGTAGGATCGTCCCTGGGTCCATTCGTAGATGGGATTCACCCTGTACTTCTCGCGTTCGCCGGTTTCCGGGTCGATGTTCGTTGTTTCCGCGAACGAGTTGCCCAGGTTGTTGATCGTCAGCGTCGCCGTCACGCCGTTCATCCACGGGGAGGATCCAAACAACGTGTCCGATCCAAGGTCGTAGCTCAACACGAGGTCGTAGTTGTCGGCCGGTTCCGTTAGGTACTCCCGGGTAGCCGAATTCATGATGGTCGTATCGTCGGCCGTATGGACGTCGAAGCTGGCAAACAGACCACCGCGCGACCAGGTGAACTGCATGCTGGTCTGGTGTTTCGGGACCGGTGGCAGGGTGGTGTCCTCCGGCCCGGTATCGTCGCGCTCCCCGATCAAATCGTGGACGATGCCGATCGACGCGTCCTGTACCACTTCGTAGCCGTTGTTGTAGGCGTGTCGCAAAATGAAATCGTATTCGTTGTCGGCCGCTTGCCAGGTGTAGCCCAACTCCAGATCGACGCCGTCGCGATTCACGGCCGAGGCGTTGATCCAGCGTTGGTCCACGACGTAGATGTCCTCTTCGGGGTTGTAGATCACATTCGACGGCAGTGCGTCCAGGTCGATGATCGGCACAACCAGCTTGACGATGCGGTCCACGAACTCCGTGTCGCTCCAGCCGGCTTTCAGGTAGGCCCCCGGAAGGAAGGACGGCGTGTACTCGAGCGACACGCTTGTGGTATCGGCGGTCTCCGGGGTCAGTTTGTCGTTGCCGCCCGTATACTCGATCACGTTGCCGCGCCACGTTGTGATCGCCCCACCGCCGCCGGGAACGTAGTACCAAAAGTAAGCGTTTGGATTCGTTCGCACTCTCGAGAGCAACTGGTTCAACTGCGGGGCAACGAAGGAAGTCGATACGTCGGCCTTCAACCGTAGGCTGTCCACCGGCTGGTAGATCATGCCGAAGCTCCATGTGGCCTTGCTGCCCGGGTCCGCAGCATCCAGCGTCCCCCCTTCGTTGGTGTCGGTCTGCCGGTACTCGACGTCCACGTTGGAGTACGAGTCGTAGCGAGCCGAGAACGTCAGGTTCAGACGTTGGACCAAGTCCGAAGCATTGCTTGCGCCAACCAACGGTACCAACGCTTCCACGAATACAGCGTGGTTGTCGCGAGCGATACGCGTGTCGAACGGGGCGTTACCGGTGGCGGAAGAGCTACCGATGTAGCTAAAGGTGGTCAACTCGGAGAAGGAGTCCAGCACGTCCTCCCGGAAATCGTAGCCCAGGGAAAGCGCCACGGCGCCCCCGGGCAGATCGATAGCGCTTCCGCGCACCAGTGCTTCGAACCGGGTCTGCCGATTCTCGTAGCCCGCATCGACATCCGGAATGATCCAGGCGCCGATGTCGCCGAAGGGGTCGATGGGGTCGGGCGGTGCGCCGTACACAGAACATTGGCCACCGAAGAAGGTGGAATAGGTGTAGCGCGAACCCCCAAGCTGGGTTTGCAGCGCTTGGCAGGATGCCTCGTCCTGCCCGAACTCGCGGCCGATGACAGACTCGGTGACGCCGTCGCTGTTGACGCCGAGGCCGTACTCCGGGTGCCGCACGTTCAGGCGCGTGGTATCGCCCTCCTGCCGGGAAAGGCCGTACTCGGCTTGCCACTTCCAAGTGCCGACCTCGCCTTCGAGGCCGAGGTTGGCGAACAGATCGTTCTGTTCCGACTCGAATGAGGTTGGCGGCTGATCGACGGCCAGGCCCGTTAGGCTGACGACCCTGCCGAATGGGTTGAAAGGACTGTTCGCGTGCAGCGTGCCGCTGCGTCCGTTGAGGCCGTTGTCCGAATTTGAATCCTTGGTCCCCAATCGCAAGTTGGCATGGACGATGATCGAGTCGGTGACGGCCTGGTCGATACCGACGTTGACGGCACTGTTGGTTTGTTCCGGCGTCAGGCTGTAGCCCACCTCGGCTTCCTCGCCCCAGTGCTGTTCCCCGAACTGGTCGATGCTCTGGAGATCGTCGGTGTGGCGGAATCCCAAGGGCAGGGTGAGGTCGTTGTGACACATCGCCCGAGCCTGGTCGTCCGCGCTCAAGGCCTGGTACTCGGCGTTGGTAAGCAGACTTCCGTCCAGTCCCCAGAGGATGGCCGTTTGCGGCGTGCAGGAGTCGTCGTAGAACCATGTCCAGACCCGGATCTGAGGACCCGGTGCGGTATTCTTCTGCCCGGTCGTTAGCAAACTTGAACGGTTTTGGAGGATGATCGACTCGCGCAAGGACGAATCCAGTCCGCTGTCCCGGTAGCGCTCGAAACCCACCTTGGCACGACCACCGTTCCAGGCGAAGCCGCCGGCGACGCTGATGCGGGACTCGTCGAAGCCACCTTTGTCGGGACGGGCGTAGTCCACATCGACCTCAGCGCCCGTGTAGTCCTGGCGGGTGATGATATTCACAACGCCGCCCACCGCATCGGAACCGTATACCGCGGACGCGCCGTCGAGCAGAACCTCGATGCGCTCCACCATGGATAGTGGAATCGTGGAGATGTCGGTGACGCCGCCCAGGATGCCGCTGTATCCCACCCGGCGGCCGTCGACGAGAATCAAGGTGGATTCGCTGCCCAGCCCTCGTAGGTTCACGGTCGCGGCACCTGTCTTGTTGTTTACGCCGTTCAGCCGAGAGCCATAGGTCGCGTTCGTGGGGTTGGTGTTCTGCGGCAACTGCTGCAGTACGCGCGGCAGGGTGAACTCGCCGGTGGCGCGAATGGCCTCCTCGTCGAGCACGATCACGTTGCGGGACAGTTCAGAGGGCTGGCGGGCGACTCGGCTGCCGGTCACTACGACGGTCTCGACCGGCCCTTCGGCTTGTGACTGTTCCTCGGTGTCGGTCGTCTCGTCATCGTCCTCCTGTGCAACCGCGAACGCCGTTGCGAAGGAAATCACCAGGGCAATCGGCCATCCCGCAAGGGATGCAAATCGACGCCTTTGCGGATCATGTGGGTAGCGGCGCGTAAGCGTCTGTGGTTTGAGTAGCATCATTGCATCGTCCCCTTATATGCTTATGCCTGATCCTCTTGAGTCAGAATATCAGATTACGGCTCGCGACTATCCGGAACGCGTACACGGCCCCGGGCGCAGTCAGTTCAGCAGTTCCTCGAGCTTCTCATCGAGCTTGTGGCCTCGCAGGTCCTTGGCGACGATGTCCCCGGAGCGCGAGTCCACCAGGTAGTTCTTCGGGACGCCGGTGACGTTGTACGCCACCGGCGCGTCGGCCTCCGGGCCCATCCCGAGATTGATCCAAGGTAGTTCCTCTTCAGCCGACGCCTCTTCCCAGGCTTCGCGGTCGTCGTCGATGGTGAACGAGACGATCTCGAAGCCTTTTTCCCGGTAGCGGTCGTAGGCTTCCTTCATGTGCGGAATCTCGACCCGGCACGGGCCACACCAGGATGCCCAGAACTCGAGCAGCACCAGGCGGCTATTTGCCCGCACGTCGGCCAATTTTACGGCGTCGCCTTCGAGGGTGTCGGCCGCAAAATCGCGGATGTCCGCACCGACGGCGAAGCGCTTGCGTTCTTCGGCCCGCTTGGCGGCACCAACCTCCGCCGCCGCCAGACGCTCCAATACCCAGGCATCCTCCGGCGTCATCTCCGCCAATCCACGCAGTGCGTCGAGCATCCACGGGCCCGAGAGCCAAGCCGTCTCGATGGTCAGCCGTCGCACCACCGGATCCGGGTGCGTTGTGGCAATGTGGGCCCGCCCTTGTGTCTCAAGCGACAGCACCTTGTTCTGTGCCTCGGCGGCGAGATCCAGCCGACGTCTCTTGTCTTCCTCCGACTCGCCGTCGACAGGTGTGTATAGCCGCGCCTGGTCGGCCTCTGCCGCCTTATAGTCGTCCGACAGACGCCACGAGTTGTAGACCGCGTCGTTGTATGCGCCGCCTTCGATCACGTAACGCCCGCGCTTGGACATCGTGAGTGTGAGATCGCCCGGTTCCAGAATGAACCCGTTGCCCTTGACCGGCGGGGTGACGGCGTTGAGAACGTAGAAGTAAACCCGTCGAGGATTGTCCGCAGCCACTTCCAACCGGAACTTTCCGTCGGCACCGATCGATGCCTTGGCCACGACGTCCAGGGTCGATTCGATGGAGGGCGGCTTGTCGCCCGGTTTACCCACCGGTGTGGCGGCGGCCATCATGGATGCGCCACCGCTCGGCTGCGGGTTCCAGACCACGAAATCGCCATTCGAGTAGATTGCGGAGACGTCCCCGTCCAGGACCATGACCGGCGGTTCGTCGGCCAGCGTCGTCGCCGTTGCGAGCAGCGCGAAGATCAAGCCCGGTGCCCAACTTCCCATCTGCACGACCTTGCGGATCCTAGATTGGGGCCGCACTGTGACCCCGCGCCGCGTCGATTGATACTGAAACCGACTCATGACCATGTCAAAACCTTGCATAAACGTTACCAAAACCTTACCAGAACAGTGCGGCGGCACCTCGGCAACGGGAGGGGCTTGCCCCCTGTCCCCGCCCGCGGCACGCCGACGTCCCATGAAATGAATCGCGTCCGGTCGCGACGCTCCCGTTCGCGATTGTTTCATGGAAGGCTGGTAGGATTCCCAACTCAAAAGGGTTTGGGGCAACCAGCTTGATCGATCAGCATATCAGGCACGACTGGGAACTCGAGGACATCCTCGGTCTATTCGAGCAGCCGTTGAACGACCTGCTGTTTCAGGCGCAATCGGTGCATCGCCGGTATCATCCGGCGAACGAAGTCCAGATCAGCACACTGCTCAGCATCAAGACCGGCGGTTGTCCCGAGGACTGCAAGTACTGCCCGCAGAGCGTGCACTACGACACCGGGCTCGACGCTCACAACCTACTGGCGGTGGACGATGTCGTGGACGCTGCGAGGAAAGCCCGCGATGCCGGCGCGACCCGCTTCTGCATGGGGGCCGCTTGGCGGAACCCCACCAATTCCCAGGCCAAGAGGGTCGGCGAACTGATCGAAGCGGTGAAGGACCTCGGCATGGAAACCTGTGCCACGCTGGGGATGTTGTCACCGTCGCAAGCGCAGACGCTCGCCGCAGCCGGCCTCGACTACTACAACCACAACCTCGATACGTCGCCGGACTACTACGGCCGGATCATCACCTCACGGCGTTACCAAGACCGGCTCGATACGTTGGCCAATGTTCGTGACGCGGGCATCAACGTCTGCTGCGGGGGCATCGTCGGCATGGGGGAGACCCGGGAAGACCGCGCCGGATTGCTGCAGCAACTCGCGAACCTAGACGAACACCCGGAGTCCGTACCGATCAACAATCTAGTGCAGGTCGAAGGCACGCCCCTCCACGGCGTGGAACCCCTACCCCCGCTTGAACTCGCCCGTTGCATCGCCGTGGCGCGCATACTGATGCCTGCATCCGTTATCCGGCTGTCAGCCGGACGCACGGAACTCAGCGACGAGGCCCAAGCGCTCTGCTTCATGGCGGGTGCGGGATCGATCTTCTGCGGGGATCAACTGCTGACAACGCCCAACCCCTGTTTCGATGACGACATGGAGATGTTTGACGACCTGGGGCTCACGCGCCAGGACGCGCCGGCCACGGGGAGCGTCTGAGCTTGATAGCCAGGCTTGGCATACTCCCGAGATGCCGCCGGGGTCGACGGCGGCTGCGTTCCTGACGTTCAAGTGCCCCGGTTGCTGTACTTCGACGACATTCCCGACAACTACCGATCCGTGGTGGGAACGTGGCGACTGGATGCCGATGCCATCGTCTCCTTCGCCGAGACCTGGGATCCACGTCCGATACACACCGACACCACCGTTGCCGAACGTTCTCCCTTCGGCACCCTGATCGCCTCTTCAGCCCACCTGTTCGCCATCGTCACGTTGCTGTTCGCGCGACATGACGATCAGATACAGGTGCTCGCGATGCTTGGCAAGGACAAGCTGCGGCTCCCCGATCCGGCGCGGGCGGGCACGACGCTGACCTATGAGACGCGCTGCGTGGGCAAACGCACTTCGGCAAGCCGTCCCGACGCCGGTATCGTCACCTTGGACGACACCGTAACCGACAACGACGGCAAGGTGGTCCTGACCCAGGAAGTCACATTGATGGTGCCAAGGCGGCCATGAACCTCAGCCCGTCGTCGCCGGCCGTGTCCGACGAGTTGCCGGCGGCAATCCAACAGCTACTGTCGGCGCACGGTTTCTATTCCCCGATCGAGTTGTTGCTGGCCACAAATCGTCTTGCGTACGACGACTACCAGGCCTGGCGGCGGGGCGACCACGAAACGCTCGACGATCTGCTACCCGATGGCGTGGATGCCGCCCGGTCCTTGCTCGACGAAGCCTCCATCTGGGTACGGGGACTCCACCTAGACGCAGAGACGGTGCCTCTGCTCGGCACCGAAGCGGTCGGCGGAGTCGAACTGAGGGCATCCGCAAACGCTCGCCTGGACGACCTGCTCCACACCGAATACCGACGCGATGTGGATCGCGAACAGCCGGACCTGTTCCTGGACGGTGCCCAGGCGGAGGCGCAGAACGAGTTGGTCGACGCGATCACGTCGCGGGATGCCGCGGCATCGGGTGAGATGCTCCGACGCCTCGCCGCCCTCGACGTCGGTCACTGGGCGGTCAACCACGCCCTGGCGCTGATCGAGGCGTTGCAGGCCGAACCACCAGACCGAACCGACGAAGCCCGCGATCGTCTGGACGTGGTGGAGAATGCCTGGGTACCCGCGGCATCGGCCCTACTGCGCTCGGAAGCCCGCGACTTTCTCAGTCCGTTGTGGCGTGACGTCGGCCAGGCCCTCGAAGGCCGCCCGTTCGAACCGGACGATCCTCGGGGGCACCCGAGTTGGGCTTATCTGAACGGCTTGGATTGGCGCAGTGTCAAGCGCACCGTCCTCGCCGAACCGAACTGGGAATCCGAGCCCGTCCTGCAAGTCCGACTCGCTCACGCGCAGTGGCGACTTGGCGAGCGCCGGAACGCGATCCGTACCTGGTTCGCCTTGTGTTGGCATGCACCGGGCCACTTCGCCGAAAACGTGGAATCGCCGACATTTCCCAGTTCAACGCTACAACGCGCTTGGACCGAGGCGCACGAGGAGAGTTTGGATCCACCGTTTACGGCATCTTGGTTTCCGGCCTGGGTGATCGTCCTGCATCCGGGAATCGCTCGGGAAACCGGCCCCTGCGGCGGACCGAGCGAACCCGAACAGGCCTTCGACCACCTCGTCGCCCTCCGCCGCGGTCACAGCGACCGCGAGGACCTGGACCATCGCCGCGCATTGAAGGACCTCCACGGCGACCTGCTCAATCGCTACCTGACGTCCATCGGGGAGTGAGAACGAGCGCGCG
>JAGWBM010000076.1 GCA_021295895.1 Pseudomonadales bacterium | reverse complement strand
ACGTCGGCGCCGAGGCTGCCGTTGGCGGGCGTTCGCGTGGTCGATCTGACCTGGGTGTGGGCGGGGACGTTCGGTTCGATGAACCTCGCCCACCTCGGCGCCGAGGTCATCCACATCGAATCGGCGAAGCGACCGGACCTCTACCGGCGCTCGGTGTTCCGGCGAATCGGCGAGGATGCCAGCCTCAACCAGTCGGGAATGTTTAACCAGTGGAACCAGGGCAAGAAGGGCGTTGCGCTGGATCTCGGGACCGAAGAGGGCATCGAGACCGTCAAGGACTTCGTGCGCACGAGCGACGTGGTTACCCAGAACTTCGCCACGGGCGTCATGGAACGCCTTGGTCTCGGCTACGACGTACTCCGGGAGATCAACCCAGGCATCATCCTGGCGAGCATCAGCGGCTACGGCCAGTCCGGTCCCTATCGCGACTACATAGGCTACGGGCCCGCCGCGACGTCGTTGGCAGGTATCTCGGCGGTAACGGGCTATGTGGGCGGCGGGGCGGCGGAGGTCGGCGTGTCGATGCCCGACCCCAATGCCGGCATCACCGCCGCCTTCGCCATCGTCTCGGCATTGGCGCGCCGCGACGAGACCGGTGAAGGCGACCACCTCGACATCACGCTGTTCGAAGCCAGTGCGGTCTGCGGACTCGAAGCCTGGATGCAATACGCGTTGAACGGTACCCAACCGGAACGGATCGGCAATCGCGACCCGTGGATGGCGCCCCACGGCTGTTTCCCGTGCCGGGGCGAGGATCAGTGGGTGGCGATCGCCTGCACAAGCGACGACGAGTGGGCGCGTCTCGCGGCGTTGATCGATCCGGCTCTCGTCGACGATCCACGTTTCGCGTCGTTGGTCGACCGAAAAGCCAACGAGGATGCCTTGGAGGATGTCGTTGCCGCTTGGACGCGGGAACAGGATCGGTGGCAGGCGACCTCGGTGTTGCAGAGCCTGGGCATCGCGGCGTTTCCGACGTACACCTGCAAGGACATCGTCGAGGACGTACACATGAACGCCCGCGGCTTCATCGAGCGCCTGCCGCACCCCGAGGTGGGAACCCGGGCGCACACCGGCATCCCCTGGCGCCTGTCGCGTCGCCCGAACGGCGTGCGCTCGCCGGCGCCCTGCCTGGGGGCGGACACGGAGGACGCTCTACGCGAAGTCCTTGGCTACGACGACGCGAAGATCGCGGCGCTTCGGGCGGCTGACGTGCTGACTTGAACAGCGATCAAACAACGCCCGATTGGTTGGCCGACCCGGCGAACAGTCGTACGTTGTTTCTGTACAGAATATGGTGCCCCTCCGATGATCTACGAGACTTCCTACACGCGAGCGCGCGAACGTCTCGCGTCATTGATGGACCAGGTGACGGACATACGCGACCCCATACTCATTCGCCGACGGGGCAGAGAACCGGTTCCTCGCCGCGCGCTACCACTACTGAACTGACCGGCGCTGGGTATCGCGCATTGCCCGGCGTGACGGCGCGTCCATGCGTTCGATCGCCCGCGTGTATGCGGATGGCGCGATTCGATCGGCGTTGGTCTCAAGGTAGCGTTGGATCTCTGCCGGGTACGCTCGCCACATTTCGCGCAGGACCCAGCCGACGGCCTTCTGCATGGGTTGGCGGCGATCCTCGACGCAGCGGTCCACCATGGGCAGCACCACGTCGGGGGTCAGAAACACCGCGTTCTTGCCGGTGTAGTGGATGAGGCTGACGATGGACACCCGCTTCGGCCATAGCGCGTCGTCGCTGTTCCAGCCTTCGAGGACGGGCATGACGGTGGCGAAATTCGCCTCAAGGAGTCGCGAATACGTCCCGCTCAACCCGTCGGCGTGGCACCAGTTGTCGACCCGGTCGATCCAGCGCTTCATCACCGGCCAGTAGGCGCTGTCGAGGCGCTTCTTGACGATGGGCCGGTAGAACTCCTGGGCGGCGAACAGCACGTCGCCCCATTCGCTCCCCATCCACAGGTCGTCCCAGACGGCCAGCACGGCCGACGGGTCGAGATCGTAGAACGAGAACCCTTGCCGGACGCGCAGACGCAGGGCCGGAACGCGGATGCCGACGTACCGGAGGGACGAGCCCCGGTCCTTTGCCATGTGCCGGCCAAGCGAGGGATTGCCGAGCGCCTGGAGCGCTTCGAGCACCTCGTCGTGGTACTTCGGGTACTTCATGCAGCCTCGACCCGGCCGTCGCTAGCGTCCGCCTAGCCACGCGTGCAGCGCGACGTCAGCCGATGACGTCGAAACGCTTGAGTTCGGGAGGCCCCGCCATCAGTCCGCGGAACTTGCCGCCCGCCGCCCGGAAGTGATCGCTCTGGCCGTGCGCGGCCAGCGCTTCGTCGTCGTCATAGAGTTCCATGACCGCGTAACCTTCATCGTCCTTCACCAGCGTGTAGAGCTGATTCCCGGGTTCGTTGGCGCGAACGGCCGCGGCGAGTTCCAGCATCACGGATTCGAACTCCTTTTCCTTTCCGGCGGCGACGTTCAACCTTGCGAGTAGCGCAATCATGTATGGACACTTCCAAATCGACGAGTGGGTGGGGCAGCATACCGTGAACCTTCCGCAGGGCGGAAGGCGTCGGCTTGGCGGAAGGAATGCACCGAAACAAGCTTCTCGGGCTGATTGACGGGTACGCCGACCGTCATCCCGACGAAGACACCTCCCGATTCCGGGCGTTCGTCGAGCGCCAGCCACGCTGTTTCGAACGGGACTGCTGGGACGACGGGCACGTCACGGGCTCCGCGGTGGTCCTGGACGGAGCCGGCACCTCGATGCTGATGACCCACCACGCCAAGCTCGGCCGCTGGCTGCAACTCGGTGGCCACGCCGACGGCGACCCCGACCCGCTGGCGGTGGCCTGCCGGGAAGCCACGGAGGAGTCGGGGCTCGCGGTTGTGCCGATCGAAGACGAGATCCTCGACCTCGACATCCACGCGATTCCGGCCCGCGGCGCCGACCCGGTCCACTTCCACTACGACGTTCGGTTCCTGCTCCAGGTCGAACGCTCCGGGCCACTCCAGTTGACGCATGAGTCACTCGAGTTGCGCTGGGTGCCTCTGGGCAGCATTGAGACGGTTACAACCGAGGAGTCGATTCTGCGGATGGTGAGGAAGTGTCCAGCGAGGCCGCCTTTCATGAAACAGACGCCGAAGGGAACGGCGTGACCGGCGCGTGCGCCCCAAAGCCGTCCCGGCGCTTCGCTGACGCTGTGCCCCGGGTTTGCCTCCGGCCCACTCCGACCTGGCGAGTCGTTGCTGTTTGCTAACCCGCCAGCGGATACTCGCGAACCAGCGTGTCAGCCGGAAGATGCCACTCGGCCGACAATGCCCGAATCATCGGCAGCGTCAAGGGTCGTCGGCGCCCAAGTATTTCGGAGGCATGCGGTTGGGAGCCGATAAGAGCGGCAAGGTCCTTCTGCTTCCATCCGCGGGCCTCCATCACGTGCCTGATGGCGGAGATTGGATCTGGGTCTTCAATTGGCCAATGCACGTCCTCGTACGCTTCGACCAGCGTCACGAGAACTTCGAGCCGATCGCCATCGGGCGTTTCAGGTGCGGAGCCCATCAACCGATCAATCTCGGCAAGGGCGTCGTCGTAGTCGTTCTCCGTCTTGATTGGCCTGATGTTCATTCTCGTGTCCCTAGACGTTCGATGCGTCGACTTGGTCGTATTGGGCATGGGTGCCGATGAACCTCACGAAACCGATACGTCGTGGGTAGTCGAAACGCACGATCAGTCGGTACCTGTTGCCGCCTATGTCGAATACGACTCGGTTGCCGCCAACAACGCTCGCGTTCCCGTACGTTGCCTTGAGTCAGCCTTCGACGCGATTGCGAACCATGATCTCAGTGGTTGTTCTGCCTCATGCTCCTGTTCCCAATACAAACGCAGCGTTCGCTTGGCAACAATGCGCATGGTCGGAGGGTAAGTTATCCCTAATGGGGATGCAAACGACCTCGGTCCGGAGGGCGTCCCGGCCCGTTGCTGATCGATCCAGCTCTAACGCCCCGACGCCTCGATCCAACCCCGTACGCGGCGCCAGGTTCGACCCACGCCGCCGCTCTTGATGAACTCCTCGGTCAAAGTGGCGCGCTCCGTCGAGAAATTGCGCCACAGGGCGTCCACGTAGGGCCGGCTCGATGTCGACAGGGTGGCGTAGAAACCGTCGCGGTTGATGTCGCCGAGCGCCTCCCGGTAGTGGTCGAGGACGTGTCGGTTGACGAGGGATCCGGCGACGCGGACCGTGGATAGCGTCCCGGTGCCGATCTTGCCGACCTTCTCAAGCGTCCCGAGGGTCATCAGTCCCGAGATTGCCAAGGGGCGCACGCCTTCCCCCTTCGCGGTCGATCGGATGCGCTCCCAGAGGCGGTCCAGATCCTCCCTTGGCAGGACGACTGAAGGATCGATCTCGGCGACCGATTCCCGTGTTTGGCGGATGGTTTCCTTCAGTCCGTCCACGGATAGGGGTGGCGTGTCGAATGACTGGGCGGTCTTCTGACTGGCGGACGCGACTGCCTCCAGGAGATCGTCGGCATGCTGGATGGCGCCGGCGTCCTCGATCACGCCGCGAGCCTCGAGATCTTCCGCCAACTCCTTCAGGTAGGCCTTGGATCCGTACGCGATGTCGCCGACGAGGGCGAGCAGCAGCATGGGCGAGACGTGGAACGTGGCCAGCGTTGCGAGGTCGACGAAGTTGCCGACCGTTTTCCTGGCCACGAAGTTTTCAACACGCGGCGGGCCGGGACGGTGCTCGGGATCGACGCCCGCCATGTCTTCCGCCATGAAGTCGAGCATCTGGCCGATGAAGACCTGGTAGGTCTTGGCGTTGCGGAACGATTGCGGCACGAGGATGGCCGCGGACTCGCGCAGCGTTCCACCGACGACACCGGCGGTGCCGCGGATGGCCCGCTCGGGCAGCGACAGGCCGTAGAGCAGGTAGTCGCGGATGCTCGAAGCGCTGGGTGCCTCGTCGGACTCGACTCGCTCCAGGCTGTGCGTACCCTCGGGGTCTTCGCGCTCTTCGCCCATGGGCTGCCCTAGTCAGCGGACTCCCGGTAGCCGGTCGCCAGCGATTTCTCGAAGTCGGCGAATGCCGCATCCAGCAAGGCCAGACGCGCGGTTTTCGTTTCCTTCGGCAGGAAGGAGTGCACGAGGCAGTCCCGGGAGATCGTCTTGATGTCGTCGTAGTCGAGGTCGTATCGCCTGACGGCTTTCACGTACTCCCTGGTCAGGTTCGATCGGCTGACACCCTCGTCGTCGGTGGTCAGGCATACGGGCACGCCAGCGCGGCGGTAGAGTTGGAACGGGTGCGCGTCGTCGCGGACGCCGAGGATGCTCTCGTTGCTGGTCAGGTTGATCTCGACGAGGATCCCCTCGTCGCGCATCTGCTCGAGCAAGCTCACCAGGTCGCGCTCCCAGGCGATGGAGATGCCGTGCCCGATGCGACGCGCGTGGCCCTCGTCGATGCTGCGCCGGATGCGATCCCACATCGACGCCACCGGTGCGTACCGCAAGGTCAGTTCACCTGCATGCAGGGTGATGGCGGGCTGGTCGAAGCGCTGCCAGAGAAAGTCGAGAATCTTCATCTGGCCGTCGAACTGGCGACGCGACGCGGGGTGGTCCTCCGGTGCCACGATGTTCAATCCAACGACGCGCTCGTCGGACTGCATGGCGGTGAACATAACGATCGCGTGGCGAAAAAACCGTTCCATCGGGCCGGTCCTGAGGAGCGAGCCGATGTAGGCGACGGCGGTTTCGGTGCCGGGTTCGCTCAACGTCGGCGAGAGACCGAGTTCCCGGGACGCTTCGGTCTCGAGTTCGTCGATGTATTCGCTGAACGAACGACCGATCGCCGGATCCTCGATGAGCGATTCGTACGGCGCAAGGCTGCCGGGCAGGTCGTCGAGGTCGAGTTCGTCGAATATCTCGTAGAACCGTCCCCATGTCGCCGAGGGGACCGGCGTCATCATCAATTCCACGTAGTTGACGTTCTGGTAGCGGTTGCGCCGGACGATCTCCGCGAGAACCTGGGCCTGGGTGCGGCGCGCGGAACCCAGGTGCGAGAACGTCTGGAAGAAGTGGTGGTGGCCATCGTCCGTGTTCGGATACCAACCGCGCATGCTGACGGTTTCGAAGAAGGCCTTGAGCATCGCGGCATCCGCTTCCAGCTCATCGAGGCTTACGGTGTGTTCTTCCTCGCTGGCAGTGAAACCCCTGCTTTCGGGGTCGTAACGCAATCCCTTGGCCCGGGCCTCGTCGATCACGTAGTCGCTGTAGACGGCGCCGCCGGCGTGGTTGTGCAGGTCCGCGCCCTTTGGAAAACGTCGCAGGAAGGCGACGAGTTCAGGTTCGGTCCGCTTGGCCAGTTCGAAACGTTCGGCGGGCGAACCGGCGTCGGCATGCCAGAACAACCGATCGTCTTCCGCCATCACGATCGGGCTGGCCGTCACGAGCAAGCCTGCGACGAACGTCGTGACGATGCACCCGCGTAGGGGACGGGCTTGTCCCGTCCCGTTGTCCAGGCAGCCGGCAGGCCCGAGACGGGCGACGGCGCGCCCTTGCGGGCGCGTTAGGACGGCGCGCCCTTGCGGGCGCGCTAGCGTCGCCCCTCCGAGTCGATTTGGTTCTGTACGGGTGGTGGGTTTGCTCCGTGCGCGGGACATCCCTCAGGGCTCCCGGTAGACCTTGCCCCGTCGGCGAACCGGCTCGAGCAATGTCAGGTCGCCCGACGGCACCTCGTAGCCCTGGGGGAAGGGCGGTCGGGCCCCGACGCCGATCGCCTCGAGGACGCGGTCGTCCTGGTAGTAGCAAGTGACGGTTTGCATCGCGAGGGTGCGCATGAAGTGGGGTTCGCGCTCGCGCTTGGCGTCGACGAGAGCCTTGCGGGTTGCCGGGTCGAGGGACGTGAAGGCTTCACCTTGGGATTCGAAGGCTTCGGCATCGAGTTGGTCCAACTCGGCCCGCAGGCCGTCTAGCGTGTGGCTCTCGGACTCGCGAATGTAGCCAAGCACGTCGACATCCGCCGCGCTCGGCCTCTGTCCGTCCTCGCTCGCCGGGATAATGAGATCCAGCACGATGGCAAGGACGCGCTGTTGATCGTCGCTCAGCGGGTTGTCGGTGCCGATGATCCGTGCCATAGGGTTGTCGCTAGTCGAACAAGCTCGCCAAGCGCTGCTTCATCGAATCGGCGATGTAGAGGGCCACGGCTTGGATCGTGGTGGTCGGATTCACGCCGCCCGAGGTCACGAAGACGCTGCCGTCCACGATGAACAGGTTTCGGACGTCGTGGCTGCGGCCCCACTCGTTGACGACCGAACGCTCCGGATCGGTGCCCATCCGGGCCGTGCCGAGCAGGTGCCAGCCCGCCCAGCGCAATGGCGACGATGCCTTCTGGACTCTCTTGGCACCGGCCGCCTCCATTGCTTCGGCACCTCTCGCGAGACCGTGTTCCAGCATGCGCCAACTGTTCTCGCTCATGGTGTAGCTGATCTTCGGGGCCGGGATGCCGGTCGAATCGGCGAGATCCGGGTCGAGGGTTACGCGATTGTGCTCCTCGGGCAGGTCTTCGCAGCAAATGCCGAGATGGATGGAACGCCCGAACAACCGGTCGAAGGCTCCGTGGTGTCCATCGCCCCAGGGAATCGTGCCCTGTGCGATTCCGCCTCGCGCGGTGCCCACGGGTGGGACGCCACGGGTGATCTGCATGTTGTAGCCCCGCACGAAGCCCCGCGAGACGTCGGTCTCGTAGAACTGCTGGCTCAGGATGCAGCAGCCTTGGGGTCCGAAGTTGGATGCCAGGGGCTCGTCGAAAACGCCGGCGACCATGCCCCAGGGATGCAGCATGAGGTTGCGGCCAACCAACCCGGAGCGATTCGCGAGGCCGTTCGGGAACCGGGCCGACGTCGAGTTGAGAAGCAGCCTCGGGGTGCCGACACCGTTGCAGGCCATGATGACGACCTCGGCCCGCTGGTGGCGTTCGATGCCGTCGGCATCGAAGTAGGTCACACCGGTTGCCATGTCGCGATTGTCGACGGTGATCTCCCGAACCCGACAATGGGTCCGGAGTTCGACCCCCGCGCGCTCGTTCGCGGGCCAGTAGGCGATGTCGGCACTGCTCTTCGCGCCCTGCGCACAACCGGCATTGCACGGCCCGAGGTTCAGGCACTCGCCGCGGCCGTTGTGGGGTCGCGTGATGATGGCGCTGTCCGACGGCCACCAGTGCCAGCCGAGCTTGTTGAAGCCACGGCCCATGGCCTCGCCCATGCGGCCCATCGGGATGTGTGGCAACGGTGGCTCGTGGGCGGGAATGGCGGGGTCGCCGGCCAAACCGGCGACACCGATGTTGTTGTCGTTTTCGGCGAAGTAGGGTTCAAGCGTGCCGTAGTCGATAGGCCAGTCGTCGGCGACGCCGTCCAGCGTCCTCACCCGGAAGTCGGAGGGGTGGAACCGGGGGAAGTGCGCGGAATACAGGATGGTGCTGCCACCCACGGCGTTGAAGTTGAGAATCGCGATGGGGGAATCGTCGTCGTTGATGGGATAGTCGGCGGGGCGCTTGCGGAGGTTGGGGCTTGTCTGCATCTCCCTGGCGGCACGCGTCTCCCAGTCGCGCCCGTTGCTCGGGTACTCCGCCGGGTTCATCCAGCCGCCCTGCTCGAGACACACGATGCGCATGCGGGTCTCGGCCAGGCTCGAGGCGACGGCGGCACCCGAAGCTCCCGCCCCGACGATCAACACATCGACGACATCGTCCGCCATGACTTTCTCTCGAGAATCGCCACCGTATTGTTCGGTGTTTCGATCGGGAACGCTAGGGATATGATTGGCGTCCCGCGCGCTGTGCACCATGAGCAAGCTGTCCAACGTATGAAGCAAGTCATCGACTTTCTGCCGGTCGTCGCCTTCTTTGGCGTCTGGCTTGCCACGGGGCGCGACATCTACTACGCCACCGCGGCGCTCATGGGAGCTGCGGTGATCCAACTCGCCGTTTTCAAACTCAAAGCGTGGCCGATACCCGGACAGGTCTGGTTCGTGTTCTGGGCGGCGATGATCTTCGGCACGATGACGCTGGTGTTCCGCAATCCGCTGTTCATTCAGTGGCGTCCGACCGTCGTCAACTGGATTCTCGCGCTCGTGATCATCGGCAGCCGCTTCATCGGTCGGGGCAACTACGTGCAACGCGCGCTCGGCAAGGTCGTGGTGTTGCCGGACCGGGCTTGGCGAGTGCTCACTTACGGCTGGGCGGCCATCTTCGCGTTGTCCGGCACCATCAATATCTGGGTGGCCTACACGTTCAGCGAAGATACCTGGGTGTATTACAAGCTGGTGTCCGGGTTCGCCGTGTCGTTCATCCTGGTGGGAGGCAGCTTCGTCTACCTAGCCGCCACGGGACAACTGCCGTCGCTGCCGCCGAGGGGTTCTGAACCGTCGCCGCAACGGGAACGGGAAACGAGCGCTTCGGAGAGTGAGAACCCATGACCGTGCTGTCGGTCAACGTCAACAAGATCGCCTGGTTGCGGAATGCCCGGGGCGGCGACCGGCCGAACATAGTCGACTGTGCGCGCACCATTCTCGATGCGGGTGCGGCGGGCATCACCGTTCATCCCCGCCCGGACGCACGCCACATCCGGGCCGACGATGTCTATGCCCTGAAGGACGTGCTCGACGAGTACCCCGGCCGGGAGTTCAACATCGAGGGCAACCCCACCGCGCCGGCACGCGACAACGGCTACCCGGGGTTCGATCGTCTCATCGAAACCGTCCGGCCCGACCAGTGCACGCTGGTTCCGGACGACGACGCGCAATTGACCTCCGACCACGGCTGGAATCTCTCGAACCAAAAGACCGGGGTGCAATTGGCGAGACGGGTTGACCGTTACAAGGCGTGGGGCGCGAGGGTAAGCCTATTCATGGATCCGGTTCACGTGCACATCGGGGCCGCAAAGCGCTTGGGCGCGGATCGCATCGAGCTTTACACCGGCCCTTACGCGAATCTCGTCGCTGGACGGGGTCTCGATCATCCCGAGGCGAAGAACTCCTGGCGCACGTATCGGGATGCCGCCCGCTACGCGAACGAGCGTGGCTTGGGCGTCAATGCCGGCCATGATCTTGACTTGGTCAACCTGGGCCGTTTCGTCTCAATGGGTGGTATCGCGGAAGTCTCCATCGGCCATGCGCTCATCGCGGACGCATTGGAGTCGGGGTTGGCGCCTACCGTTAAACGTTATCTTGCAGAACTGGAGTCTTGATCCATGTCGAAAGTGGTTTCCCTTGTCTGCGCCATCGCAATTGCCGCCGCCGGCGTGGCGGCGGCGGAAGAGAATGTCAGCGTGGAGATCGTCACGAACGTCGGCACGATGACCGTGGAACTGTGGCCCACGAAGGCCCCGGCTACGGTCCAGAACTTCCTGGACAGAGTCGACGAGCGCCACTACGACGGCTTGATCTTCCACCGGGTGATTGCCAACTTCATGATCCAAGGCGGCGGCTTCGATCCGGATATGAACGAACGCGAACCACCTCGGACCGTCGTCAACGAGTCCTCGAACGGTGAACGCAACCGGCGGTGGACCATCGCCATGGCGCGCTACGCAGACCCGGACTCCGCCGGCGCCCAGTTCTACATCAATGCCAAGGACAACCCGCACCTGAACGCACAGCCCGACCAGCCCGGGTATACGGTGTTCGGCAAGCTGACCGCAGGTATGGATGTCGCGGAGGAGATCGAGTTGACCGATACCGGCACCATCGGCAGATTTCCCAACGTGCCGCTGACGCCGATCGTCATCGAGACGATCCGGCGCGTCGAACCGACCGAGGATTGAGCTATGATGCTGTTCGGGGACCTCGCCAACGGAGTTGCGGGGCACCGAAACAGTCGGTTGAACCAGACCCCGTTTCACCGCTCATTTCGAGAACAAGATCCATGAAATCCATTATCACCACCGTCGTAGTCGCCGCACTTTTCGCCGTCGTTGCCACGGAGCTGTATTTCCGCCTGCTGGACGGCAAGTATCTTGTCCTGATGGCCATGTTCTTCGTCGTTGGCGCGGCCACCGGGTTGACCGCGGCGCGGTTCAGGGTGCGTCAGGCACAGCAGGCACCTGCCGAACGTCCCGCGCGCAAGCGCCCCCCGCGCAACCGCGAGCGCCGTTCCAGTCCACCTCCCCGCGAAAGCCGGCCCAGCCCGCCTGCGGGTGCGAAACGCGAAACCGGCGAGGTGAAGTGGTTCGACCGGACCAAGGGTTACGGCTTCGTTCGCCGGGAAAACGGCGACGAGATCTTCGTCCACCACCGCTCCATTCGCCGGCAAGGTGGCGAGCGGCCCAGCCTCGACGACGGCCAATCGGTGAGTTTCGTCGCGGTCGAGCGCGATCGGGGTTGGCAAGCCGAGGACGTGGTTCCCGAGTGAACCTCAGGACATTGCTCGGCGAGCGCCTGCAAGCCGCGCTACGGAACGCGGGGGCCGCCGACGCACCGGCCATCGTGGGCCCGGCGACGCGGCCGGAATTCGGCGACTACCAGGCGAACGGCGCGCTGGCCGCGGCGAAACGCCTTGGGACGAAACCCCGTGACCTGGCGGCGCGGGTGATCGAGGCCGCCGATCTTTCGGGCATTGCCGCGCGCTGCGAGGTCACGGGTCCCGGCTTCATCAGTCTGACCATCGCCGACGATTGCCTGTCCGAAGCGCTCGCGGACGGTCGGGTGGAACCGGTCGGCGGGGGCGAGCGTGTGGTCGTCGACTACTCGCATCCGAATCTCGCCAAGGAAATGCAGGTCCACCACCTGCGCAGTACCATCATCGGCGATGCCGTCGCGCGGGTGCTCGACGCCTTGGGCTACGACGTGATCCCGCAGAACCACGTCGGAGATTGGGGCACGCAGTTCGGTCGCCTGGTCGCCCATCTCAACGACACCGGGGAGGACAGCGAGGCGCTGGGGGACCTCGAACGGTTCTACACCGAGGCGAGTGCGCGCTTTGCCAGCGACGCGGCATTCGCCGACCGGGCACGCCAGGTGGTCGTCGACCTTCAGGGTGGCGACCCCGGGACCCTTGAGCGTTGGCGGCGCTACATCGACATCTCGATGTCCCATTGCCAGACCGTCTACGACCGTCTCCGTGTCGGCCTCAAACCCGAACACGTGCGCGGCGAGAGCGCCTACAACGACGACCTCGATGGCATCGTCGCCGACCTCACGGCGAAAGGGCTGATCACGGAGTCGGACGGCGCCTTGTGCGCATTTCTTCCGGAGTTCAAGGGCAAGGACGGCAAGGTCGCGCCCATCATCGTCCGCAAGTCGGACGGCGGCTACCTGTACCACTCCACCGACCTGGCAGCGGTCCGCTACCGGACCGGGACGCTCCGCGCCAAGCGCGTGCTCTACGTCGTCGATGCCCGGCAGAGCCTGCACTTCAAGCAGTTGT